>CAYPKL010000223.1:0-6618 GCA_964411285.1 uncultured Rikenellaceae bacterium | reverse complement strand
GGAGTCGTAATGTACTCAGAAGGCATGGCAGTAATAAAAGATATGCCCGGCATAATCTCGGGACGAGTTCATAATGCCATATATTACAGCCCGGAGCTTAACCTTAATAAGCTTATTAAACCGGATTTTTCTATCTTCAGGGTGTGTGATATAGGGGAGGATATTATTCACAGGGAGATTGCAGTAGCTTTTTTTAATGGTTACGGTACTGAACTGAATATGTTCAGACCCGGGGGAAGAGGCGACGGATACAGGTCAGATCTAAATTACCTTGCCAGGACGACATTTATTCTCAGACAGAACCACGACGCTTTTTTGGACCAGAACTGGACCCCCTTACTTGAAACCTCGATAGATGATATTTTTGTTAACAGATGGAGATCTGGTGATAAAACTATTTATACTGTGTTAAATATGAGGCATGCAGGGACATCCGGGAGATTGTTCAAAACTGAGGTTGATGGAAATAAACACTTCATTTCATTATGGTATCATGAGGATATCATTCCGCAATCTGTTAATGATAAATCCGAAATTGCAGTCAAAACTGAAGGTTGGCCCGAATCTTTTTCAGGCACAAGAAATGAAGGATCAGTCGATTGTATTGCTGAATTGCCAAAGCTCTTAAAATCCGTGATCAAGGGAGATTCACTGTTAATCAGCAGCTCTTTACCCGGCAAAATCCTTTTCTGGAAAGGAGATCCTTCGTACGAAACCGAATCCAGGGAAATCAGCGTGAATTCTGATACAATAGTAAATCTAAAGGACCTTTTCGGATATTATGAAGGGAAAATTGTACTGCAGCTTATTGAAGACAAGCGCCTTAAAGATGAAATTATTTTGAGGATTGAAAGCGGAAAACCATGGTTGACCAGCAGGTTCATTAGAACTGAAAAGGCTGTTGAAATTGTGGAGGATATGGTTCTGATTCCGGCAGCTGATTTTTCATATTCAGTTTCAACAAGGGAGGATTTTATTCCATACCCTGAGGTAAACGGTATTTCTGTAAGAATTGACAGTTTTCTTATTGATAAGTATCCTGTCACCAATGCTCAGTACTATGATTTTATTTCAGGCTCAGGTTACAGACCCTCTGACACAACAAGATATCTGAGGCATTGGGAGTATGGTATTTATAAGCCCGGAACAGAAAAATATCCGGTGGTTTATGTAAGCTACGACGACATTAAGGCATATGCAAAATGGGCAGGTAAAAGATTACCGACTCAAGCCGAATGGCAGCTTGCCGCCCAGGGGCCTGATAAACGAATCTGGCCATGGGGTAATGATTTTCATGCCACCCTTTGTAATAATGCATTCGGAAAATCAACTCCTGTCGATGCCTTTTCCAAGGGAGCCAGCCCATTCGGCGTAATGGATCTTGTTGGCAATATATGGCAGGTAACGAATGATATGTATTTTAACGGATCTTATTATTTCATAGTCATCAGAGGCGGCAGCCATTTCCGCACCGATTCAAGCGGGTGGTATATTGAGGGTGGCCCACAACCTCTCGATAAAACTCAGATCATGCTTCTGATCTCACCAGGTTTTGACAGAAGTGCAACTGTAGGATTCAGATGTGTAAAGGATATTGATGTAAAAGAATTCAAAGCCAAGAGGTAAACTGACAGAATGCTCATTTATAAATCTGTCGGTGTAAATTGCCACAGCAGTTTCCGGAACTATATCTTTCCTGCCCCATCCCCGATCTCCGGGAGATAGAAATCGGGCTTCAGTCCTGTCTTTTTATAGTAAATAGAGCCAAGATCCGAAATAAATGCCTGTACACTCTCTTTATTAACAATGCTTACCGTGCACCCGCCAAATCCTGCTCCGGTCATCCGGGAGCCGGTCACTCCGGGAAGAGCCCTTCCCTCATATACAAGTGTGTCCAGTTCATATCCGGTAACCTCATAATCATCTTTGAGTGAATCGTGCGAATGATTCATCAGCTCACCAAACCTGCTTATGTTATTCTTCTTAAGGACGCTTACAGCTTCAATGACCCTTCCATTCTCACTTATTACATGTTTTGCCCTTCGCAGAATTACAGGATCATTTATAAATTTCTCAAGGACGGCCATTTCATCAGTTTCAAGTTCACTCAGGTTACGTACAGGTTTATATGCCTGGAGATATTTGACAGCTTTCTCGCATTCAGCTCTTCTTTCATTATATTTCGAATCGGTCAAACCTCTTCTTTTATTGGTGTTTGTAATTATAAGTGAACAATCTCCAAGGTTTACGGGCACATTTTCATATTGAAGCGAATCACAATTCAGGAAAATGGCATGCTCTTTTTTACCAAACCCTACTGCAAACTGATCCATTATTCCGCAATTCATCCCTACAAATTCATTTTCGGCTCTCTGACTTAACCTGACCAGGTCAATTGTTTCAATTCCGGCGCCGAAAATGTCATTGATTGCCACAGCGGTAACCATCTCGATAGAGGCAGAGGAGGATAATCCTGCTCCATTTGGAACATCACCAAAATAAAGCATTTCAAGGCCTGAGATATTGATATGTCTTTTCTGAAACTCATTAATAACTCCCAGAGGATAATTGGTCCATTTATTACCTCTTTTAATGAACTGGTTACTGATACTAACCTCATCATCATCGCTGAAGTTGAGCGTACTGAACTTAAGAAAATTGTTTTTTGTCTGGCGGATGGCCAGATAAGTTCCGAAGTTAAGTGCACAGGGGAAAACAAAACCACCATTATAATCAGTATGCTCACCAATAAGATTTACCCTGCCGGGGGAGAAAAAAAGAACAGGCTTTTCATTCCTGTTCCCGTATTTTTCATAAAAATTTTCTTTAAAAGCCTTTATATCCATATTTATACTTTTAGCTTCTTCTCAATTTCAGTTATCTGGTTCCTGAAATGTTTGTCAGTATCAATCAGGTTATTAACAGTTTTACATGCATGTAATACAGTTGCATGGTCTTTTCCACCGATATGTGAACCAATGCTTGCCAGGGATGCTTTAGTCAGACTTTTTGAGAAATACATCGATACCTGCCTGGCCTGTACAATTTCCCTTTTCCGGGTTTTGCCCTGAATGAGTTCAATCGGAATTTTATAATAGTCGCAAACGATTTTCTGAATATATTCAATAGTTATTTCACGGCGGGAAGTACTCACAAGCTTTTCAACCATCTGCCTTGCAAGGTCAAGAGTTATCTCTTTCCTGTTAAGCGTCGACTGTGCATAGAGGGAAATCAGAACAGCCTCAAGTTCCCGTATGTTGTTGGAGATGTTTGCAGCAAGATATTCGAATATTTCTTCCGGTAATTCTATCCCGTCGTTATAGGCTTTCTTTTTTAGAATGGCAAGCCTTGTCTCATAGTCAGGTCTTTGAAGATCGGCTTGCAGACCCCATTTAAACCGTGATAAAAGCCTCTGCTCCATTCCCTGCAGCTCCACGGGTGGTCTGTCGCAAGTAAGAATCAACTGTTTCCCTGACTGATGTATATGGTTAAAAATATGGAAGAATGTATCCTGAGTTTTTTCTTTGCCGGCAAATTCATGGACATCATCCAGAATTAGAACATCAATCATCTGGTAAAAATGGAGGAAGTCATTTTTGTTATTATTTCTTACCGACTCAACAAACTGCGTCTGAAATTTATTTGCATTAACATAAAGTACCACCTTATCAGGATGCTTTTCTTTTACTAGTATTCCAATTGCCTGGGCCAGATGGGTTTTTCCAAGGCCGGAATCACCATAAATCATTAAAGGATTAAATGCAGTACCTCCTGGATTGCTTCCTACTGCGATTCCAGCCGACCTGGCAAGCCTGTTGCATTCACCCTCGACAAAATTATTGAAGTTATAGTCAGGATTGAGCCTCGGATCAAAATGGACTTTTTTAATTCCGGGGAAAATCCTTGGGTTTCTTATTGTCGGTTGTGTAACATCAACTGGTACCTGAACAGGTTTATTGTTAAGATCTGTCTTGTTTCTGGAGGGGTATCTTACTGTATATGGTTTTCCGTCAGAGTAATTTGCGTTCTCAAGTACAACATTGTATTCAAGCTTTGCATCCACACCAATTTCACGTCTCAAAGTTTTTCTTAAGATGTCAATATATTGTTCTTCAAGGTATTCATAAAAAAAAGGACTCGGAACCTGAATCGTAAGAATATTGTTTTCAATCTTTAAGGGAATAATAGGTTCAAACCACGTTTTAAAACTGACAGATGGAATAATATCCCTGATTATCTGCAGACAATTATTCCAAATATCAATGTGCGATTTATTCATGAAAATTATTTTGTTTTAGGGTTCCAAAGTAACGCTGATTCAGGAAGCAATATTTGTAAAAAAAAAGCTTAAAAAAAAAATTTTTTTTGCTTGATTTTCTCAAAAATAGTATATGGTTTTAATCATCAGTAACTTATGCGTAAAAATATTTTTATTTATTATAATTAATTGAATATTAATTAGTTAATCCAGACTTGATCTGTTTGTACATGTATCACAATTTATTAGGGCTTTCTGATCAAAATTCAACAAATTGCAGCAGAAATAAGGATTATATTGCCATCGATTTGTTGTATCAATTTAAGATCAAGATAGTCTGAATTTTATAAAAATCCTATTCTGCCGGCTTATTTTTCTTACCAAACATAGAAAAATGAACATATTTTTTGGGATTAGCTTTTAGATCCTGCAAAAGGATGTTCAGGCTTGAAAGGCTGTTGCTAAGATTTACATAAAGTGTATCGTTGGTCATTAATTTGCCTGCTGTGCCTTTTCCATTATTAAGATTATCCATCAGCTCAGTAATCTTTTCCAGACTGCTTTTGAGATTATTAACGGAAGTGTATAAATCTGCTGCTGCAAGAGTATCGGTGACCGATTCAAGGTTATTGAAGGTATTTTTTATTTTGTCGGTATTATCAGCCAGCATTCCGGTAAGTTTTTTTAAGTTTTCAAGAGAAGCGCCCAGATCAGCTTCCTCTATTCCCTTCACAGTGTTGCTAAGGCTTGCAACTCCTGTAGTTATATCATTCCTGAATGCAGGATTCATTATTTCATTGAGGGATCCAATTGTTGAATCAAGCCTTACAAGAACTCCTTCAACCTTATTCTTTAAAGGAACAAGTTCATTTTCAAGCCTGGAAATTAGCGACACTGCAAGGCGTCCGGGGATTGTGTCGCCATTTGTGTAAGTTCCGGGGCCTTCGCCAAAAACAAGCTGAATCTTCATTCCTGCAATAAGTGATGCTGAGGTAATTTCCGCAACCGTATTATTCGGAAGCCTGAATCCCTTGTCGACTGATAATAACACCAGCAGTTTACCGCTTTCAGGATTAACAAACTTTATTGACTGAACCACACCGACCTTGTATCCGTTGATTTCAACCGGACTCGACTCTGCAAGGCCTGAAACCTTATCGTAAACAACATAGTAATGAGCCTTATTGCTGAAAAGGTCCTTACCCTTTAAAAAACTATATAACCAGATAAATACTAATATAGTAATCAGCGCTGTTACCCCAACCTTTACTTCGTTTGAAATTTTCTTCATAAATGGGAAATTTTATTTTTTCTGGTTTAGTCCCCTGGCCTTATCCAAAGGTAATATTTTGTTATTCTGTATTGCAACCACAAAAGCATCAGGCACAATCGCCTTTACTTTTCTCCAGCACGCCACTGCCTCATCATAATCCAAAAAACTCCCGGCAGCATACCTGTACCTCTCTTCTGTTATGATTTCCTGAACATCAGTTATTCCCTTGAAATTATAAGGATTCATTTCCAGCCTTTTGGTTGATGATGCTATCTGTACCAGGAATAATACCTGGCTGGCCGTATCAATCTTTTGCTCAATTAAGGTATCTGAGGTTTGAACTACTGTTTTATCTGCAACCTGTGAAATTAAGCTTTTCTTTTCAATTTCATTTATATAAGTACGGCATGCTCTGTAAATAGCAGAAGCAAGATAATCCTGCCCCTCTTTTGATATGAGGTATTTCTCTTCCTCGGAATTCGTTATAAACCCGGTTTCGATTAATACACTTGGCATTGTTGTCATATAAAGGACCCAGAATCCTGCCTGCTTTACACCCCTGTCAATCCTGCCTGCACGATTCTTAAACTGACTTTGTATATTGGAAGCGAGCCAGGTGCTCTGTTCCTTGAAGGTATTTTGCATTACGGTGAACATTATGTACGATTCCGGAGATTTTGGATCGAATCCCTCATATTTTGTTGAAAAATCATCTTCCAGCAGGATTACTTCATTTTCTTTCATAGCTACCTCCAGGTTCTGATTATCCCTTGCCGGTCCCATGATCCATGTTTCTGTTCCTTTAATTGTATTTTTGGAAATCGAATTGGAATGAATAGAAATAAACAGATCCGCATTGTTTTTGTTGGCAAAATCAGCTCTTTCATCAATTCCAATAAAAACATCACTTTTCCTTGTGTAAAGGACTTTAATATTACTTATGTTATTTTCAATATATTCTCCCGCCTTCAGCGCAATTGCAAGATTGATATTACTTTCCCTGCTTATTGATCCTACAGCTCCCGGATCTCTGCCTCCATGTCCGGCATCAATGACTATCACCCATGTTTTTCCCTGCGTTCCGGTC
>CAYPKL010000222.1:0-4520 GCA_964411285.1 uncultured Rikenellaceae bacterium | reverse complement strand
TACCTTAATTCAAGGAAACATGATCTTAAGAAGCCATCGGTATTCCTGACTTCAATAGGGATAATCCTTCTTCCAGCTGTTTTAATCGCATTACAGCCTGATATGGGATCAACAGTGGTTTTTCTTGCATTGTTCGTTGTCCTTTACCGCGAGGGTATGAGCCCATACATATTTATTTCAGGAATAATAATGATTATATTGTTCTTCTTTACCATTCTGTTTAATAATTTGTATCTGAGCATTATACTGATAGCAATTGCATTCATTCTGGCCTGGTTTGCAACACGAAACTGGAAAGTTTTACTCATTGGTTTATCAATCTTTGTTGCTGTGACTTTCATTTTGTATGCTTTGAATAGTTTGGTTATCAAAACTCTTACTGATGAGCGATTGTTTCTGATATCAGTACTTCTCTCAGGTGTTGTTTTTGCGTATTATTTTTATTCAAAAAAAGCGGTTTCATTCCTGATACTATACCTTTTTCTGGTTGGCAGTCTTATATTTGTCAATAGCGTAGATTTCGCTTTTGAAAAAATCCTGAAACCTCATCAGAAAGAGAGGATTGAAATAATGCTTGGAACGAAATCCGATCCTCATGGCACAGGATATAATGTAAATCAGTCAATTATCTCAATAGGCTCAGGAGGTTTTGCCGGAAAAGGCTATCTGAAGGGAACCCAGACCAAATTTAAATTTGTCCCTGCTCAGAGCACGGACTTTATATTCTGCACTGTGGGTGAAGAATGGGGATTTGCAGGATCGTTGGTCGTAATAGGTTTGTATGTGGGTCTGCTTTTAAGGCTTGTATTCCTGGCCGAAAGGCAAAGATCAATTTTCTCGAGGATCTATGGGTATGGTGTGGTCTCCATATTATTTACACATTTTTTCATTAATATCGGAATGGCTTTAGGCCTGGTTCCCGTAATAGGTATTCCATTACCCTTTTTAAGTTATGGAGGCAGCTCTTTATGGGGTTTTACAATTCTTTTGTTTATTTTTCTCAGGCTTGATGCAAGTCGTACGGAATATCTTGTCTGATCAGAATGGGATCGTGATCCTGTGGGAAATTTCTATTCCAAAATCCTTTTCAACATAATCTATCAGCTGTGGGAAAAATTCCATGAAGTCATCCTGGAGTGAATAGTAGTTCTTCTTAAGGGCTTTTATTGCAAACCGTGTTTCCCGGGGCAGCGATGACCGGTTGCTTAAGGTCTTTAGCACATGTCTGATACCGCTTACTGTCTGGTATGATTCGATCCAGTTGTTAATTATAAAGAAGGGCATCATCTCTCTTACATTGTCGGGCAGAATTTCAAAATTATTGACCATTGCCCTGTAAAAATTATATGTCACACTTTCAAGCGGCCTTCTCGAAAAGAAGTTCCATTCTTTTGTAAGAAAATGATCATATAATATATCAGTTATTACACCTGAGTATTTATGATATTTTCGGGTAAAGAAAATTTTACTTCGGTGTACAACAGGATGACTGTCGGTAAATGCATCAATATGACGATGCAAAATTATGCCTTTCCTTACCTGTTCAGGATATTTAAGATACTCCCTTCCTTTTACATAATCCCCAATATAGTTTCCAATGATTATTTTTTCAGAATCACCGGAGAGATATATATGGGCCAAAACATTCATTAATCAGCAAATTAGCATAAAGAAATCAGATATAATAAGTCAGTCTAAAAACATTTTCTTTAACATGTTTTGCCAATGATGTATAATCCTTAACATATTACTGACAGACAACATATTAAGGCCTTAAGAATCCATTTTAAAAAATGTATTGAAATGTTCGGTTATTAAGCATGCAAATTATAAATTTGTCGTCTTACTTTATATATAAACGTCTTTAACTTCTAATAAATTATAAACAAAACAAGGAGGATTTATGATCAGGAAAAATGTAATTATTATCGGAGCCGCCGGCCGCGATTTTCATAATTTCAATACATACTTCCGCGATAATGACAGTTATAATGTTGTTGCTTTTACGGCAGCTCAGATACCGGATATTGACGGAAGAAAATATCCGAAAGAACTGGCCGGAAAATTATATCCTGATGGTATTCCGATATTTCCTGAAGGGGATCTTCCCGGACTTATCCTTAAGTACAAGGTAAATGACTGTGTATTTTCATATAGTGATGTTACCTACCAGAAAGTAATGTCAGTAAGTGCAATTGTTAATGCGGCAGGCGCCAATTTTGTCCTTCTCGGCCCTGGTGATACAATGGTAAAGAGTACCAAACCTGTGATTGCCGTAGGAGCAATAAGGACCGGTTGCGGTAAAAGCCAGACATCAAGAAGGGTAATTGAACTTCTGATGAAAAAAGGACTTAAAGTAACTGCGATACGTCACCCGATGCCATACGGTGACCTTAATGCCCAGAAAGTGCAGAGATTTGCTGTTATCGGCGACCTCGAGGCTCATAAATGCACGGTTGAAGAAATGGAGGAATATGAGCCTCATGTTGTACGTGGTAATGTGATTTATGCCGGTGTTGATTATGAAGCAATTCTCCGTGCTGCAGAGAAGGATCCAAACGGGTGCGATGTGATTATATGGGATGGCGGAAATAACGATTTCCCCTTTATCAGGCCCGATCTTATGATCACCGTTACAGATCCTCACAGAGCCGGGCATGAACTCAGGTATTATCCCGGTGAAGTTACCTTGCGTATAGCAGATGTTGTAGTAATAAACAAAATCGACAGCGCTTCTCCGGAAGCAATCCAGATAGTAAGGGAAAGTATTGAAAAAGTAAATCCCGGGGCAATAGTTATTGACGGAGCTTCGCCAATAAAGGTTGATGATCCGTCTGTTATAAAAGGGAAAAGAGTACTGGTGGTCGAAGACGGACCGACCCTTACACACGGTGAAATGAAGATTGGCGCCGGTGTAGTGGCTGCAAAAAAATTCGGAGCAGCAGAGCTTATTGATCCTCGTCCGTTTACAGTGGGCAAGCTGACGGAAACATTCCGTCTTTATCCCAATATTGGTACACTGTTGCCTGCAATGGGGTATGGCGACCAGCAGCTTGAAGATCTTGAAAAAACGATAAACGGGACCGATTGTGACAGCGTAATAATTGCAACACCGATCGACCTGAACAGGATTATAAAGATCAAAAAGCCAAATACCAGGGTATATTATGACCTTCAGGAAATCGGAGATCCGGATCTTTCACAGGTAATTGATGATTTTGTTAAGAAGCACAAATTAGCTTAACGAAGAATTTCCCGCAGATTGCGCAGATAATCAAATCATTTCAGTCAGATTCCGTGTGATCTGCAGGGAAATCCTTTCCTATCTTTTAACCCTTGCATTGCCTTTCCAGATGCTCCAGACCTGTTCTTCATCGGCAGGTTGCGCATAATCGGTCAGCCCTGTTACTGCAAGAACTCCTGTTGCCCATCCGAACTGAATCCATCTTTCTGCATCCCAATCCATGAGGATTGCATAAAGGAGCCCTCCTACGAATCCGTCGCCTCCTCCGATACGATCCAGTACCCCTATTTCACGTGGCTCAACAACGTGCCAGTTTTCACCTTCGAGCATTATTGCACCCCAAAGATGCTCATTCGAACTTATTACCTGCCGGAGGGTAGTTGCAAACACAGAGGCATCAGGGAATCTCTTTTTTACCCTGTTAATCATCTCCTTGAAGCTGTCAATCTTGGCTGACAAATCTTTTCCGCCTTCTTCAGGTCCTTTAATTCCCAGACAGAGCTGAAAATCTTCTTCATTTCCAACAAGGATGTCAGATATACCTGCTATTTCAATAAAAGTGTCTGCCAGTTCTTTTTCCCTGCCTTTCCAGAAAGAGGCACGGAAATTAAGGTCAAATGAAATGCATGTCCCATGTTTTTTTGCTGCCCTGGCAAGCTCAAGGCAGAAGTTACTGGTTTCAGGAGATAAAGCGGCTATTAATCCGGAGAGATGCAAAATTTTTACCCCTTCTTTCCCAAAAAGCCTGTTAAGATCGAAATCACTGACATTCAGTGTCCTGCCAACCTCGCCGGCACGGTCGTTATGAACCCGCGGGCCCCTCGACCCAAATCCTGTGTCGGCAATATTGAACTGATGCCTGTAACCCCACGGACCACCCTGTTCAACATCTGTTCCTTCAAAATCTATATGCCTTCCAGCGAGATCATCTTTAATGAACCTTGCTATCGGACTCTCTTTAACGAATGTTGTCAGCACCTTGACGGGCAGGCCCAGAAATGAAGAGATACTTGCAACGTTTGACTCTGCACTCGTCGCCTGCATAAAAAATGTATCGCTGCAATGTACAGGCTGATTATTGGCCGGTGTAATTCTCACTCCCATGCTGGTGGGAACAACCAGCGACCACCTGGAGTCTTTTCTAAGTTCTATTTTCATCCGGAAGTCCTTATGTTATTATTTTAATCTTTCTTTTAATATTTTTCCGGCTTCTTCAAATCCCGGTTTATTTAGTAAAGCAAACATATTTCTTTTATAAGCTTCAACACCCGGCTGG
>CAYPKL010000221.1:0-5216 GCA_964411285.1 uncultured Rikenellaceae bacterium | reverse complement strand
TTGTGAATTTCTACTCAAGGTATCTTCTCAGCCCCAACTTCTGATTATTTTTTTCGTATACGGTCGAGCTCCCTCTCAGTATCTTTACGCTTCAGGGTTTCGCGCTTGTCGTATTCCTTTTTGCCCCGCGAAATTGCAATTTCTGCTTTCGCAAGGCCTTTGTCGTTCATGAATACTCTGGTAACGATGATGGTCAGCCCTGTCTCCCTGACCTTCCTTTCAATTTTCTTCAATTCACGCCTGCTGAGGAGTAGTTTTCTCTCCCTCATTGGGTCATGATTATTCAGATTCCCCCACCAGTACTCTGATATATGCATTCCTTTAATAAACAATTCTCCATCCCTGAAAAGACAAAATGAATCGGTCAGGGTTGCCTTTCCGGCCCTCATTGATTTTATTTCAGTTCCGGTCAGCATTATTCCGGCTATGAATTTTTCAATAAACTCATAATCATGGGAAGCCTTCTTATTTCTTATTGTTATATCCGAACTGCCACCTTTCATACAGAGATACTAAGAAAAAAATGTAAAATACACCTTGTCGCTTAGAAGGGTTAACATCCAGCTGGTTAATAAGAACAGAGTAATAAAGAGAACCGCGACCCCTAAAAGCATTGGTGTCTTTTTGTTTTCAGGAGGATCCAGCATCCTTTCATTTCCTAACCAGAAAATATAAAGGCCATACAGGGCAAGAACATTTATAAAAATAAATGATTCAAACAGCCTGCTGATAATCTGGCACAAAAGGAAAGGAGTAGCAGAATAGACTATTATTTTAAATGAAGTTAAGAAATCACTTTTAAGATCAAGCGTTTTTGTGATCTTATTAAATATTAATGCAGTAGCATAGATAACGATATAAAATATCAGAAAATACTTGATTCCGGCCAGTACAGAATAAACTCCTGATACACCGGTATTTGTAAAAAGGAGGGATCCAAAAAACGCTGAGACGGCAACCGCAATAATAAGTGGAAAGAAAAAGCTGCCTCTTACAAAACGGTAAGGTCTGTTTTCGGCATAAATTGTTTGCCATGCTTTTTCAGGGTCAAGGACTAAAAACTTTGTCCTCGACCAAAGGAACTTGAAATCCATCACTAATCAGGTTTAAGTGCCACAAAATTAAATAATTTTATGGTAATTTGCTTTTAAAGAGTTTATCATTCCCATAATGAATGAAAATAGGCCTTTTTGCTTTGATCTGGTTGCTGTCATCGGACCTACGGCTTCCGGAAAAACTTCCCTTGCAGTTGCTCTGGCTTCAAACCTGAACGGGGAAATAATCAGCGCAGATTCCCGCCAGGTGTACCGGAGAATGAATCTGGGAACAGGGAAGGACTATGACGATTATTTCGTTAACGGGAAGAAAACAGAGTGCCACCTTATTGATATTGTTGAACCGGGATATAAATATAATGTCTTTGAATTTCAGCGCGATTTTCTGGATGTTTATAATAAACTCAAATTAAAAAAAATATTTCCTGTTGTCTGCGGTGGTTCAGGTATGTATCTGGACAGTATAGTTTCCGGTTATAGATTATTTGAAGTCCCGCCTGATCATGGAATCAGGAAAGAACTGGAAAATAAATCATTAGAAGAGCTTAAGGCGATACTTTCTTCCTTTAAGAAGCTGCATAATAAAACAGATATCGATACCAGGAAAAGGGCGATAAGGGCTATAGAAATTGAGCATTATGTTAATTCCGTAGACGAAAAACAATCAGCTTTTCCGGAACTCAAACCGCTTATCATCGGAATTTTAAACAACAGGGAACGCAGGCGGACAATGATTTCACAAAGGCTGAAACAGAGGTTGGAAAACGGGATGGTTGATGAGGTGGAAGATCTGCTGAAGAGCGGCCTGACCCCGGAATCCCTCATTTACTACGGACTTGAATACAAGTATCTCACATTGTATGTTACAGGAATAATGACTTATGATGAAATGTTCACCGGGCTGGAGACAGCAATTCATCAGTTTGCCAAAAGGCAGATGACCTGGTTCAGAGGCATGGAACGGAGAGGGATCAAAATCAACTGGATCGATGGAGAGCTGCCGATGGTAGACAAGGTGGAAAAAGTAATGGAATTACTACATTATTGACCTCTCCCCAACCCCTCCCCCAGGAGGGAGGGGCTTATGCACTGATTATCATTGTCTTGCCTCCCCTTCTCTTTCAGGAGAAGGGGTCGGGGGATGAGGTGATTTTATTTTAGATACGTATCGAGCCACTCAAAAAACTCTCGCTGCCAGATCACTGCGTTTTGTGGTTTCAATACCCAGTGGCATTCATCTTCAAAGAAAAGCAGTCTGCTCGGAATGTTATGCAACTGAGCAGCCTGGAATGCTTCCAGGCTCTGGGTATACGGAATTCTGAAGTCGTTTGCACCGGTAATTATCATTATGGGAGTATCCCAGCTGCTGACCCTGAGATGGGGTGAATACTTATAGCTTTTAAGATTTTCCCAGTAAGGTCCTTCATAATCTTTGTTAACAAACCACATCTCTTCTGTAGCGCCGTATTCGCTGATAAAGTTGAATATACCGCAATGTGAAACAAATGCTTTGAATCTTCCTCCGTGTATGCCGGCAAGATAAAAGACTGAATACCCCCCGTAGCTTGCACCCACTGCTCCAATCCTGGAGGCATCGACGTATGGCTCTTTAGCCATTGCGTCAGTCGCATCAAGATAATCCTGCATATTAGCTCCGCCATAATCGCCGGAGATCTGCTCCTTCCATGCCTGTCCGAAACCTGCAACACCACGTCTGTTTGGGGCAAAGATAATGTATCCTTTTGCTGCCATCATCTGGAAGTTCCATCTGTACGACCAGAACTGTGTAAGGGCACTTTGCGGACCACCCTCGCAGAAAAGCAGTGCCGGATATTTCTTCGAAGGATCGAAATCAGGAGGATAAATCACCCACATCTGAAGGTCCTTATTGTCTTTTGTCTTTATATACTTTTCAGCAGTTTTGCCCATCCTGACTGATTCATATATTGTTTTATTAATGAAGCTAATCTGTTTCACTTCACCTGATGCCATATCAATTCTTGAAAGTTCCGGCGCCATCGACATTGAATACTGCTCAGCCACAAGAACTCCTGATTTAAGAGTTACAGGGCCAAGATCAAATGCACCTTCTGCTACTTTGCCGACCTCCTTTCCGGAAATGGTTGTACTGAATATCCGGGTGGTTCCCTGGTATGCACAAGTGAAATAAAGAGTCTGGTTGTCTGCCCAGTTGATGCCGGCAACATCATAGGTCCATCCTTTTGTGATCCAGGTGCCGGTTCCGGTCTTTATATCATAAACGAATAACCTGTCGAGATCAGATTCGTATCCGTCCCTTTCCATACTCTGAAAGGCAATTTTTGTACCATCCGGAGAGAAGACCGGGAATTTGTCATATCCATGGTTTTTCTCAGTAATATTTACTTCTTTACCTTCTGAAATATCATAGAGATAAATATCGGAATTTGTACTTATAGCATCCTCTTTTCCTCTTAGTCTTTTGGATGTGTAGGCAATATGTTTACCGTCGGGGCTCCATGAGATCTCAGCTTCATCAAAATAAGGAGCCGTAGGCGATTCAAATTTCTGGCCTTCCATAATATCCTTTTCACCGGTTACGGCAGATCCGTTGAATGATGCAACAAACAGGTGACTGTATGAATAGTCGCTCCAGTAATTCCAGTGCCGGTACATGAGATCATTGATTATTCTGACTTTTGCATTGGGGAAGTTATGTTTCTCGTTTGCGGTCTGGTCAAGCTTGACTCTTTTGGTGAAATAGATTCTATTTCCGGCAGGGGATATACTGAAAATTTCAAACCCTGATATCCCTTCAACTTTCTTCAGTTCCGAACCATCGCTGTTCATTGTGAAAAGATCGTTTCCATTAATAAAAGCTACTTTTTTGCCATTGTCGAACCATTGCGGAGAATTTCCTCCTTCAGCAGTAAGTTGCACAGGATCACCACCATCGCTCGATATGCTGAAGATATTTGTTTTTCTGGCTTCGCTCGTGAGGTCTATCAGGGTCACTGTGTACAGAACTGTTGATCCGTCGGGTGAAAGGGTAAACGTGCCAAGGCGCCCGAATTTCCACAATATTTCCGGGGTCATAACTCCTCCGGTCTTTTCAGCCTCAGTAAGCTGATTGTTAATTTCCGGTACTGGTTCGGCAGCCACTGGTTTACTCTTCTGTTTGCACGAAAAAGAGATAATGATGATCATTATCATCAAAAAATAAACGGATCTTTTCATATCAGATATTAGTGTAAAAACTGACTATTATTTCTTTAACGCTTCTGAAATTTTTGTTTTCAGTTCATCGTATAATTCCGGATTGTCTTTGATGATCTGCTTTACAGCATCTCTTCCCTGGCCAAGCTTTGTGTCGCCGTAACTGAACCAGGAACCGCTTTTCTTAATTATTTCGAAATCAACACCCAGATCGACAATTTCACCCAGCTGGGAAATTCCTTCGCCGTAAAGGATATCGAAATCGGCTTTTTTA
The DNA here is from genome assembly GCA_964411285.1 of uncultured Rikenellaceae bacterium. Classification (GTDB taxonomy): domain Bacteria; phylum Bacteroidota; class Bacteroidia; order Bacteroidales; family VadinHA17; genus LD21. The sequence goes on along the minus strand of CAYPKL010000221.1, from coordinate 692 downwards.
AACGGCGGTGCCAGCTTATTCTTCACTATTTTAGCTCTTGTCCGGCTCCCTATAATTTCCTCTCCTTCTTTAAGCTGAGCAGTTTTACGAATATCAACCCTTACGGATGCATAGAATTTAAGTGCATTGCCTCCGGTAGTTGTTTCGGGATTGCCAAACATCACACCGATCTTTTCTCTCAGCTGGTTTATAAATACGCATGAAGTATTTGTTTTGCTGATATTTGCCGTGAGTTTTCTAAGTGCCTGCGACATTAACCTTGCCTGCAGTCCCATCTTTTGTTCGCCCATTTCGCCCTCAATTTCAGCTTTCGGTGTAAGGGCCGCGACAGAGTCGATAACTACTATATCAAGCGCTCCTGAACGGATAAGGTTATCGGTTATCTCAAGGGCCTGTTCTCCATTATCCGGTTGTGAGATCAAAAGATTCTCAACATCCACGCCAAGCTTTTCAGCGTAACTTCTGTCAAAAGTATGTTCAGCATCTATAATTGCAGCAATTCCTCCGTTTTTCTGCGCTTCTGCAACGGCATGGATGGCAAGCGTAGTTTTCCCGGATGCTTCCGGGCCGTAAATTTCAATTACGCGTCCTCTGGGAAATCCCCCGATCCCAAGTGCTGCATCAAGACCGATCGAACCTGTTGAAATGACCTGAATATTTTCAATGGCATGGTCTCCCAGCTTCATGATAGT
>CAYPKL010000220.1:0-3939 GCA_964411285.1 uncultured Rikenellaceae bacterium | reverse complement strand
CACCGGGCTGGCCTGGACGTCCTCGACCGACGATTCTTTGCGGTAGCGCGCATTCGGGTTCGACAACCCGTGCCGGGAGTTCTTCACCTTCACCGCGGCGAAGTCCTCCGTGGTCGCGCCGTAGAGGTCCATCCGGCGCCGCGCCAACAGTGCGAAGTACACGGTGTTGGTGGCGCCGATCAGATGGAAGCGCTGCCAGTCCGGATCGTCGCGACGCTCCCCGCCGACCGGGGCGAAGAACCCCTTCGGGGTGGTGTCGGCGCCGATCACCAGGGCCACATCGCACAGGCCGGCCAAAATCTGGGCCCGCGCGGACTGCAGCGCCTGGGAGCCCGACGCGCACGCGGCGTAACTCGACGACACCGGGATTCCGGTCCAGCCCAGCTTCTGGGCGAACGTCGCACCGGCGACGAAGCCCGGATAGCCGTTGCGGATGGTGTCAGCACCGGCCACCAGTTGGATCTGCCGCCAGTCCAGACCGGCGTCGCGCAGCGCCGCCCGGGCCGCCACCACGCCGTATTCGGTGAAGTCGCGGCCCCACTTGCCCCACGGGTGCATGCCCGCGCCGAGGATGTACACCGGTTCCGGCGGGCCGGAGCGAAGCGACCCGGGGAGCAGTTCTGTCACGGGGCAATCCTCCATGCGTAGACGTCGCGCGCCATTCCGTCATCGCCGGTGTAAAGCGGCATCGTGGTGAGTTCCATCTCCATCCCGACTTTCAGGTCGGCGGCCAGCGTGCCCGTGACGACTTTGCCGAGCACGATCAGTCCCTCGGCGGCCAGTTGCACAGCGGCGACGGCGAACGGCTCGAACGGATCGGCCTGCGGGTAGGGCGGGGGCGGCTGGTAGCGGTTCTCGGTATAGCTCCAGAGGGTGCCGCGCCGCGACAGCGGCGCCGGGTGCAGTTCGTCGGCCGCGCAGTCGGGGTTGGGGCAGTTCTCGGCGCGAGGCGGGAAGACATAGGTACTGCAGCCGGGACACTTCGCAACGACGAGGTGCGGAGCGCCGGAATCGTCGAATGACCACCAGCCCTCGATGGCTGTGGCGTCTGTCGAACCGGGCACGCGGGTCAGCCTAGCCCCTGCCTAGAGTGGGACCCGTGACTGCTGGGAAGACCGTCGAGGACAAGCCGACATTGATGTTGCTGGACGGCAATTCGCTGGCATTTCGGGCGTTCTACGCGCTGCCCGCGGAGAACTTCAAGACCAAGAACGGCCTGACCACCAACGCGGTCTACGGCTTCACCGCGATGCTGATCAACCTGCTGCGCGACGAAGCGCCAACCCACATCGCCGCCGCCTTCGACGTCTCCCGGCAGACCTTCCGCGCCGAGCGTTTCCCGGAATACAAGGCCGGCCGGGCATCGACCCCCGATGAGTTCCGCGGTCAGATCGACATCACCAAAGAGGTTCTCAACGCTCTTGGGATCACCGTGCTCGCCGAAGCCGGATTCGAGGCCGACGACATCATCGCCACACTGGCCACCCAGGCTGACGAGAGTGGCTACCGCGTCCTGGTCGTCACCGGGGACCGGGACGCGCTGCAACTGGTGAACGCGGATGTGACCGTGCTCTACCCGATCAAGGGAGTCAGCACGCTGACCAGGTACACCCCCGACGCGGTGGTGGAGAAGTACGGTCTGACTCCCGAGCAGTACCCGGACTTCGCGGCGCTGCGCGGGGATCCCAGCGACAACCTGCCGGGCATCCCCGGGGTGGGGGAGAAGACGGCCGCGAAGTGGATTGTCGAGTACGGCTCCCTGCAGGGGTTGGTCGACAACGTCGACGCCGTGCGCGGCAAGGTCGGAGATTCGTTACGGGCCAACCTCTCCACCGTGGTGCTCAACCGGGAACTCACCCATCTGGTGCGTGATGTGCCGCTGGCCCAGACCCCGGACACGCTGCGTCTGCTGCCGTGGGACCGCGACAAGATCCACCGACTCTTCGACGATCTCGAGTTTCGGGTGCTGCGGGACCGGCTGTTCGACACCCTGACCGCCGTTGAACCGGAGGTCGACGAGGGCTTCGACATCCGGGGCGGCGCGCTGGAACCGGGCGAGGTGGGGGCCTGGCTGGCGGCGCACGCCAGTGACCGACGGCGAGCCGGCCTTGCGGTGGTGGGCACCCACACCGTCTACGACGCCGATGCCACCGCGCTGGCGATCGCGGCCGCCGACGGCGAGGGCGCCTACATCGACATCACCACCATGACCGAACAGGACGAGACCGCACTGGGCGCGTGGCTGGCCGATCCGGCGACACCCAAGGCGCTGCACGAAGCCAAGTCCGCCATGCACGACCTGGCCGGGCGGGGCTGGACGCTGACCGGAGTCACCTCCGATACCGCCCTGGCCGCCTACCTGGTCCGTCCAGGACAGCGCAGCTTCGCCCTCGACGATTTGTCGCTGCGATACCTGCGTCGTGAACTTCGCGCGGAAACCGTTGAGCAGCAACAGCTCTCGCTGCTCGATGACACCGACGGCGTTGACGACCAGGCAGTGCAGACGCTGATTCTGCGGGCCCGAGCCGTTGCCGACCTGGCCGAGGCGCTCGACGCCGAACTCGCTGCGATCGACTCGTCGTCGCTGCTGATCGAGATGGAATTGCCGGTTCAGTCGGCGTTGGCCGGTATGGAAAGCGTCGGTATCGCTGTGGACACCGGCAAGCTCGAGGCGCTGCAACGGGAGTTCGGCGATCAGATCCGTGATGCCGCCGAAGCGGCCTATTCGGTAATCGGCCAGCAGATCAACCTGGGATCGCCGAAGCAGTTGCAGGCGGTGCTGTTCGACGAACTGGGCATGCCCAAGACGAAGAAAACCAAGACCGGCTACACCACCGACGCCGACGCATTGCAGTCGCTTTTCGACAAGACCGGCCACCCGTTCCTGGAACACCTGCTGGCCCACCGCGACGCGACCCGGCTGAAGGTCACCGTCGACGGCCTGTTGAAGTCGACTGCCCCCGACGGCCGCATCCACACCACGTTCAACCAGACGATTGCGGCGACCGGCCGGCTCTCGTCCACCGAACCGAATCTGCAGAACATTCCCGTCCGCACCGAGGCGGGCCGGCGCATCCGCGACGCGTTCGTGGTCGGGGACCGCGGCGGGGTCAGGTATGCCGACCTGATGACCGCCGACTACAGCCAGATCGAGATGCGCATCATGGCGCACCTGTCCGCCGACGAGGGACTGATCGAGGCCTTCCGCACCGGGGAGGATCTGCACTCCTTCGTGGGGTCGCGCGCCTTCGGGGTGCCCATCGGCGAAGTGACCGCTGAGCTGCGCCGACGGGTCAAGGCGATGTCCTACGGGCTGGCCTATGGCCTCAGTGCCTACGGGCTGGCAGCCCAACTGAAGATCTCCACCGAGGAGGCCAAGGAGCAGATGGACTCCTACTTCGCCCGGTTCGGTGGAGTGCGTGATTACCTGCTCGCCGTCGTCGAGCAGGCCCGCAAGGACGGCTACACCTCGACCGTTCTGGGCCGGCGGCGTTATCTGCCTGAACTCGACAGCAGCAACCGTCAGGTCCGGGAGGCCGCCGAGCGGGCGGCGCTGAATGCCCCCATCCAGGGCAGCGCCGCCGACATCATCAAGGTCGCCATGATCGGGGTGGATGCCGCCCTACGGGAAGCCGGCTTGTCCTCGCGGCTGGTGCTCCAGGTGCATGACGAGCTGTTGCTGGAGGTCGCGCAGGGGGAGCGGGACGCCGTCGACGCGCTGGTGCGCGACCGGATGGGCGGGGCCTACCCGCTGGACGTGCCGTTGGAAGTGTCCGTGGGTTACGGGCCGACCTGGGATGCGGCAGCGCATTAGCCCCGCGGGCGCTGCGCCGGGCCGCGGGCTACCGCCCCGGGTAGAGCGCGGGATAGCCGACGGCATTGAGCTGCATCAGCGCCGGCCCGGCCGCCGCCCGCGCGGCCAGCACCCCGTGCACCTCT
>CAYPKL010000219.1:0-6164 GCA_964411285.1 uncultured Rikenellaceae bacterium | reverse complement strand
TCAGAAAAGTGCTTCTTTATATGGTTTGAGTTATTCCATCTTAAGAGATGAGAATAAAACGGATTTCCTGTCTCTTCAAGCTTATATCCGTAAAACATCTTCAGCATGACCGGATTTGCATGCTTCATCTGAGGAAGGTATGGATACAGTTTTTTCAATAGGAGGGGGCGCAGAGCTGAATTTGGCTGGGAAGCCCAGAATCGTCTGATCTTAGCTTCCTTGAAAATATCATATCCGGCAAACATTTCATCAGCTCCTTCACCTGTTATAACCACTTTTATATTGTTTTCCCTGACCAGTCTGGAAAGCAGATACATTGGAACAGGTGCGGTTCTTGTAACAGGAGTTTCGGTATGCCATATTACCCTTTGGAAATTTTCAGCTATTTCACCCGAAGTACAGGTTATTGACCGATGCCGTGTATTAAAGTAATTTACAGCTTCATTCTGATATGAGGTTTCATCAAAATCCTTGTCATCGAATCCAATTGAAAAAGTATTAAGTATGCCGGGTTCAATATCTTTTATATAGGCAACTGTTGAGCTTGAGTCTAAACCGCCGCTAAGGTAGGCGGCGACCTCCACATCAGCTCTTAGTCTTATCTTTACAGCATCATAAAATAAGTCGTTGAAATCTTCCAGAGCTCTTTTCAACGTAAGTGAATTATTGATATCACCAAAATTCAATTCCCAGTACTTTTCAACTTTGACCCCTTTTCTGTTAAAGGTCATACAATGACCGGGAGATAACTCAAAAATGTTTTTGAAAGCAGTATTTGGAGTGATAGCAGTCCAGAAAGTATAAATCTGCGACATGTTTATATGGGAAAACTCCGGTGTAATACGGCTTTGAGTAAAGAGGGACTTAATCTCTGAGGCAAATGAAAAGATGTTATCAGACAGGTTATAAAAAAGAGGACGGATACCTATCCTGTCCCGCGCAAGGAAAATCTCCTCGCGGGTTTTATCCCATATTGCAAATGCGAACTGTCCGTTAAGCATGGAAAGGCAGTTTTTTCCAAATTCGGAATAGAGTTGAACAAGAACTTCTGTATCCGACTGAGTTTGAAATTTACGTCCTTTCTTTATTAAAATTTCACGAAGCTCCGGGTAATTGAAGATCTCACCGTTAAAAACAATCCAGTAGCGGTCAGATGGATCTGATAAAGGCTGCTGGCCGCTTGAAATGTCGATAATACTCAATCTTACATTTCCAATTGTTGCACAGGGGGAAGTATAGATTCCGCTTTCGTCGGGACCGCGGTAATTTATGGCGCGGAGCATTGATTCTACTGCAGGTCTGGTACCTTCTATCCCTTTATAATTAACTATCCCCGCGATACCACACATTGTCAGCTATTCTTTTTGCGTACTATAAAATCAGCGATAGCATTAATCGATTCAAAATTTTCTTCAATGAGGTCAGAATCATTTGTCTTAATTCCGTAATTCTCTTCCAGATATGTTATTAAAACAACAAATCCCATTGAATCGAAATACCCTTCTTTGAATATTAAGGAGTCATTTTTTATCTTTTCTTTATCAACAAAAGTAGCTTGCTGGATATACTTTTTAACTTCTTCTCTGATAGTAACTTCATCTACTTCCATACCAATATCTGTGTTTAATTGTTTTAATTAAAATTGCTCAATTTATTACGGGTTGGTGCTTTAATTCTTTATGTAATAATTACTATAATGCCTGTAAGAGCTTTTATGCAGACTAAGATCATTATAAACAATATCGTAGTTGCTTAACTTATTTGTTTTAAGGTTATTAAGAACATTTGCAAAGAGATCCTTCCTTGTATAATTATTCCTTATTACCATGATCACCTTTGATGCATACTTCATCATGAGGGTAGCATCAGCAACTATTCCTACCGGTGTCGTATCAATGATAATATAGTCAAATTTTGTTTTAAGGTATTCTATAAGGTTATTAAGAACACCCAACTCCATTAATTCCGACGGATTCGGGATTATGGGCCCGGCCGGAATAAAAGAAAGGTTTTCAATTGAGGTGGTCTTGATGATTTCATCGGCTGATGCATTCTTCGTCATATAGTTTGTCAGCCCGATCTTATTCTCGGTTCTCATCTTTGAATGAAGAGTAGGCCGGCGGAGATCGCAGTCTATAAGTAAGGTTTTATAGCCAACTGATGCGATTGAAGAGGCAAGGTTAAAAGAAATAAAGCTTTTCCCATCCTGCGGCTGCGATGAAGTAATAAGAATAACCTTGGAATTATCGTGATCTGATTTGAGGAACAGACTGCTTCTAAGATTTCTGAAGGATTCTGAAACTGCAGATTTTGGAAATTCGGCAACAACAGCTTCACTCTTGTGATTATTGCTGTAAATGACACTTAAAATAGGCCTGTGAAGCATATATTCTGCATCATTAAGACTTCTGATCTTATCATCAAAGAAATCTCTTATTATCAGGTAAATTGTCGGAAGAAGCAACCCCAAAAACAATGCAAATAAATAGTTGACGAATTTTTTGGGCGACACTACTTTAGATGTAATTTCCCGCGCCGGTTCAAGAATTTCGTAATCGGGGTAATTGGAAGCTAAAGCTATGGCAGCTTCTGATCTTTTCTGAAGCAGGTATGTGTATATTGCATCATTCAGATCAAATTTCCTCTTCATACCCACCATATTCATTTCTGTTCTCGGCATTTGCGAAATTTCCCTGGAAAGCTTACTTTCCCTGTAATCCAGTTCATTAAGAGATAGTGTGAGTGTATTCAGATTATTAGTGAAATTCTCAATAATAGCCTGTTTCTGCAACCTGATTTTATTATCAATCTGGCCGATAAATATATTCTTGTCATTGCTTGCTCCGGAACTGATACCCGACCTTTGATTATTCAGATTCAGGAGTTCTGTTATTAACTGGTTGGTGATCGGGTCAGAAACATTCATGGCCGATGGTGGAACAACGCCGGCCATATCCTGATTGGCCTTGAAATAGTTGATGACATAATTGTAATATCTTTGTTGAACCTGCAGGGCTGCACGCTCCCCTTCTATTTGAGAAAGCTGTCCGTAGGTCTGTTGGCCCTGGAAGCTAAGATCCATTACCTGGTTTGCGGCTCTGTAATTTCTAAGCTGCGATTCAGATATATTTAACGAATCGGAGATCTCTGAGATCTGTGAATCTATAAAATTTACCGTGCTTAAAGCAATCTTGTTCTTCTTGCCGAGATTGTCATCTAAAAAAGAATTGAGGTACTGGTTTAAAAATTTTATTGTTTTTTCAAGATTATTTTCACTGAAATTAATACTTATTATTGAGGCCAACGGTGAAATTCTCTTAATATCAAGACTCTTAAGGTAGCCCTTCGCCAGATAGTCAAGATGGTTGAACTGTATATAATACTGATATTTCGAATTTGTCTTGCTCCTGACGTAATCCTTATTGAAAGTGACAGAAAATTTAAATGCTTTATTTTGAATAGTTTCATTGAATCTGTACACTGAATCTATTTCAAGTGTATTTCCTTCACTGACAATCAGATTGTCAACAAAATTATATAAAGAAACATCCTTCTCGGAAATGGTCAACCTGAAAGTTGCATCATCGAGTACTGAAATATAAATTTTTGCATTGATAGGTTGCAGGTGTGATTTATCGATGCCTATTGAAAATGGTAAATTCCCGTATATTTCATTTGTTTCTTTAAAAAACTTACGTTCCTCCCTGAAATAACTTACCTCGAGGTTCATGCTGGCAACCGTAGAATAGACCAGGGCAAAAGAGCTTAAATTGCTGATATCGTTTTCAATATTATCCAATGACTCAAGTGTCCTGGATCCCCCAAAGGGCTGGGAGGAGCTTAGAATTGAAGAGGTTTTGTTTTCTACAGGACTTAATGAAGCCGAGGCTTCATAGACTCTGGATGAGTACTTATTGTAAAGAAACGCAAAAGCAAGGCATATTACCAGTAAAGTGATATATAAATACTTAAGCGATGCGACCTTAAATATGAAATATTTAATCGGGGCTATTGATGAATCAGGATCGGTTGTTTTTAACATTGTCACTATTATTATTATTAATTTATTATGATATCCTAATAATATCTTAAAGTTAGTGCTAAAACAGCTGCAAGCGTTGTAATAGCCGAAAGTAATGTTGAAACAGTATTATTCTGATAATTTGTAGAAATAGATTTTATTGGCTCAACAACAATTACATCATTTGGTAAAATGTAGTAAAAATCCTTGCTTGCAATCTTGGAATCTGACAGGTCAAGTTTGTGGTGCATTATTTTATCACCTTCCTGCCGGATAAGGATTACATTTTTACGGTTTCCATATCTTGTCAGCCCTCCACCAAGGGAAAGTGCTTCATAAATGCTTATTTTCTCCTGTGAAAAAGAATAAGAGCCCTGACGATTTACCTCACCTAATACTGAAATTTTATTGTCAATCAGCTTTACTATAACAGAGGTGTTTGGCACATATTCGTTCAGTGATGTCTGGATCTTTGTTGCTGCCTGAGCGGTGGTAAGGCTGGTAACGTTAATATTTCCAACAAAGGGAAAATTTACCTCACCGGCTTCGTTAACCAGGTAACCGACAATGCTTCCTGAAAGATCGTAACGGCTGTCTTCAGAAAAGTTGAAGATCTGACTTGTCTGGGGGTCAATGCTTAAAACTCTTATATAGAGTCTGTCAAAGGGCATTATTACTTTCTGTGTCTTAGGGTTTGCAAGGGGATCCTTAAGATCAGCGATATCATTGAAGTAACTTAATTTTTTGGCAGGGACACATGAAATAGCAAATGCCATCAGTATCAGTGTAAATCCCAGTTTGTTTAAAAAATTCATCTTCTTTTTCATAGAATATAATTGTAAAATTTAGTTTCCGGTTCTGTTTAAAACGGTTTTTATAGTTTTCAGCAAAATTATAAAATCTAATCGAGGTGACCAATTGTCAATATATGCCAAATCCATCTCCATCCACTTTTCAAATTTAACATTATTCCTGTCGGGGATTATCTGCCAGAAACACGACAATCCCGGTTTTACTGAAAGCCTTCGTAACTGCCACCGTTTATACAGTTCAGTTTCACTTTTTAGCGGAGGTCGTGGTCCGATGAGTGACATTTCTCCCCTTAATACGTTAACAAGCTGTGGTAATTCATCCAGTCCTGTTTTACGAAGGAATTTGCCAACCTTTGTAATTCTTGGATCATCCTTAATTTTAAAAACCGGCCCGTCAGCCTCGTTTTTTGATTCAAGCTCTTTTTGGATCTTATCGGCATTTACAACCATGGTTCTGAACTTAAGGAGGTTGAACTGCCGGCCTCTGAGTCCGACCCGGGCCTGCCTGTAAACTACCGGTCCATCGGATGTAAGCTTTATCAGCAGGCTTATTATCAGCATCAGCGGAGACAGTATTATAAGCAGAATGACAGAGAAACTGACATCCATGAATTTCTTAACAGCCAGTGCAAAAGGCTTATATGGGATATTAATAAAAGTAAGGAATTTTTCATCCCCTATAATCGATCCAAAGGCATTGGTAAGGTTAAGCTGAATATCCTTATGCCGGAGTCTGAAAACTACGCCAAGTTCTTCGCATGACCTCATGGTATTCCTTACTTCGGGAGGGGAAGCTTCCTTTTTTATATATATAACTTCATCAATGGTGTCAACTTCCATAAGCTCATGAAGCACCATTTTAGAATTTTCAGGTAGTATTTTAAAGGTCTTGCCATACTTCTCCCTGATATTCTGAGAATTGCTGAAAACGAATGTAATCCGGTAGCCCCAATCGAGGTTTACTCTAAGACTTTCAATAAAATCAAGGGCTGAATCATCTGCAATTAAGACAACATTTACAAAATTGTATCCTTTTGCACGGTAAATCTTAAATACTTTGTACTCTATTGTTCTGGAAAGGAACAGGAAAAGAAATCCAAGGAATGTAAACTCAACGAGGAATAACCGTGAAATATAGGCCAGTTTAAATATAAAATAGAAAGAAAGTAATATTAAACTTACAGCAAGTACCGATTGCAAATATTCAAATAATAATGTACGGTAACGCTTGGTTCTGGGAATCTCTGTTACTTTGATTATGTAAAGGGTGATCAGCCATATCGGAAGAATCCCCAGAAAAAGATATGTCATATCTTTTCTTTCCAAGAAAA
>CAYPKL010000218.1:0-2676 GCA_964411285.1 uncultured Rikenellaceae bacterium | reverse complement strand
TTACCTTTAAGATTTGCCCTGAAGTTCGAATATTTTTTGCTGATACCTGTCTCCATCCTGATTTGTTCTTTAATAAGTTCGGGATCGACCTGGCCGCCAAGGTAGGCGTTATATAAAAGATCAAGCTGACGGGCAAGCAGGGAATCTTTTACTAAGCCAGGTTTTATGAGCTCTTTTAATTCTGCGAATGCTATAGTGTCAGTAAAAACCCTTGCCATTTCGAAAGAAGCTTTCTCGCTCTTTGCCCAATCCTCATCTGTTCCGTTAATATTTGCGTTCCACGATGCCAGATTCGATTCCTTCGAAAGAGGAATGACTCTGGCCTCCCAGTCTGAAATAAACTTCTTCATCCTGTTTTCCGATTTCTCCTGTTTTGAAGTGCACGACCAAAATAATGAAGCAGTCATTATAATTATGATAAACAAAATAGATCTTTTCATAAAATTCTGTTTGATTTATACAAATATAGTTTGTTTTTATTCAAGAGAGCCTGTTACTTTCTCAACCTCGTGGAGAATTTCACACGATTTTACCAGCTCCTTCATTGTTGTATGATCAGGATAAAGAGGTCTGTCTATGTCCAGAAATTCAACATGTTTTCGTATTACATCTTTTGCAGTCTGCACTCCTGCTCCAAATTTATATTCCTCTTTTCTGAAATCAAGCGCCTGAGCCGCCGCCATCAACTCTATTCCAAGTATCCCGTATGCGCAATCGAGGATCTGGTTGTTTTTGATTGAGGTATTCATTCCCATGGAAACAAAGTCCTCCTGATCAGCTGCTGCCGGAATTGACTGGATAGAAGCAGGAACTGAAAGGATCCTCTGTTCAACTATCAGTGTATCGGCAGTGTACTGACTCAGCATCATCCCTGAGAACATTCCGGCTCCTTTTGTCAGGAAGTCAGGCAGCCCGACGCTTAGTGACTGATTATTAAGGCGGTTCATTCTTCTTTCCGACATAACACTTACCATGGTAATACATGCACCTGCCATGTCCATCGGAACGCACACAGGCGATCCCTGAAAATTGGCTCCCGAAAGCTGAATATTCTTATCCGGGAAAAAGATCGGATTGTCTCCTACGCCATTCAGCTCAATTTCAACCTGCGATCTTGCATAAACAAGCATGTCGTGGGCAGCTCCAATTACCTGGGGTGTTGATCTCATTGAATAAGCATCCTGCACTTTTGATTTTACTTTACCTTCTTTCAGGTCACCACCGTCAATGCATTTGTTTATGGAATTAGCGCTTCTTATAGCCCCTTTGAATCCTCTTGCTTCATGAAGCAGGGGAGTGTATGGTTTCATGTTAGCTTTCAGCGCTTCGAGTGACATCGCAGCGGCGATTTCAGCCTGTTTCAGCCAGTTGTTGGCATCCACAAGCCAGATAGCGCTCATCGCTGTTAACATGTTAGATCCGTTGATTGTGGCAAGCCCGTCACGTGCATGAAGCCCGGGGGCTTTTATCCCTGCTTTTTCCATTGCTTCAGCACCATTTAGCAGTTCACCATTGAACCAGGCTTTCCCTTCTCCCAGCAGGAGCAAAGCTATCTGCGACATGGGCGCGAGATCGCCTGATGCGCCAACAGAGCCTTTCTGGCACACAAAGGGCGTAACTCCCTTGTTCAGCATATCAACAAGAGTCTCTGTTATTTCAAGCCTGTTACCTGAATTCCCGTGAGCATGAACATTTATCCTTCCAAGCATTGCGCCTCTGACAATCTCTATGGAGGCAGGTTCTCCGATTCCTGCAGCATGGTTGTAAACCAGGTATTTCTGGAAATCTTTAATCTGATCATCATTTAAAACGATCTCTGAGAATTCACCGATTCCGGTATTTACTCCGTACATAATCTCGTGAGCTGCAATCTTTTTCTCGAGCATTGCACGGCACTCGTTTATTCTCCTCCTGGCATCAGGATGAAGCTCAACTTTTTGCCCGAGTCTGGCTACATTAACGACATCGTTTACGGTAAGGTTATTACCTGTTATTATAAACTTTTCCATTTTGATTAATTTGAAAATATTGAAATATCTGTAAAGAAATTATAACCCTGACCTTCAGGATTTTTTAACAGGAAGAAAAGAGACAACTTCCCGGGTTGCAGTCAGCAGAGTCCTGACCGGTTGATCTTTATCTTGTATTCAAGGGTCCAGTTATAATCCATATAGTGAAATAGAATATATCAAAAGTAGAATATTTATTTCAATTAAGATTTGATATAAGTATATATATCATTCTGTTTATAGATTTTCTTACATTTATTGAAAATATAGAAATAGTAAATATGGAAAAGCTAAACAAAAATACCCGGAGGGAATTCCTTCAAAAGATGCTTGCTGCGGCAGCATTGGCGGGATTCTATCCATATCTTGATTCAGTCGATGATATGGCGAAAACAAAGAAGAAAAAGAAAAGCAAGCTACCTCTGCGGCCCCTTGGCAGAACAGGCCATATGGTCGGTATCTACAGCCTGGGCGGCCAGGCATCCATTGAGACCCCGGGAAAAGAGGATATCTCTGTTCAGATAATTAACAGAGCGATCGACCTGGGTATAAATTATATTGACACTGCTGCAGGTTATGGGCGTGCAACCGTATCACTGACAAAAGAAAATGCCATGGGTACGAGCGAGCGTAACATGGGGCAGGTGATGAAATACAGGCGCAATGA
>CAYPKL010000217.1:0-7093 GCA_964411285.1 uncultured Rikenellaceae bacterium | reverse complement strand
CCTGAACCATTGTCCATATTGAAATAAGCTGCAAACTTATCAAAATCAGCTTTGTGCTCTTTGGTGCCCGGGTCGGCAAGATACTTATCCACATATCCCCGTGAACCTAAATATCCCTCTTCTTCGCCCCCCCATAATGCTACCCGAATAGTTCTGCGGGGAGCCACGTCGAGGTTTTTAAGGATACGCAGAGCTTCCATCATAACTATGCACCCGGATGCATTATCAGCTGCACCTGTTCCCCCATGCCATGAATCAATATGAGCTCCCAGCAGAACCACCTCATTTTTAAGGACCTTGTCGGTACCCGGAATCTCCCCGATGACATTATAAGTTTTGGTGCATTCAAAGAACCTGTTTTGAATCTCGACATCCATAATAACCGGCACATTGTGCCTTAGGAGTCTTTCCATCCTGCCAAAGGCTTCAATGGGAAGATTAAGTTCAGCAACCGGTTCAGCATCACCGGCTTTATAATCTTCACTGGTGGAACGGGGAACATTGAAAGCTCCTTCATTATTAATTATTGCAGCAACTCCTTCAGCTTTAACAAACTCACCAATTTTATTTCTCAGTTCCCTTTGTGCGGCATAGTTTGCAAAGTCCATTGGAGGCCTTCTTCCTACCTGCCTTGGTTCAGTTGATGACATCTGTTTTAGCTGGTCATCGGTAAAACGGCTCGCCAGGGGTTCAAAACTGACTTCATAAGTTGAGGCTGAGGGCATCAGAATAATTTTCCCGTTAAGCTTGCCCTTATACCTTTCAAGATCCTCAGCTGTCTTAACATCCAGAAGGATCACCTCTGTCTTTAGCATTCCGGAGGTGCTGCCGGTCCAGGCAACAGGATTACAGGCAAAATTTATATAATATGGCGAGGTCATAGCTGCATAAGCCTTCAGGTTATCCCACCCGCCACGGCTGAAATCCCTGGCTTCTTCAATCCTTACATTCTGAAAACCAAGTTCTTCCATTTTCTTTTTTGCCCATTCATTCCCTCTGGTGTTCCCTGATGAGCCTGTAAGCCTTGAACCGGAAAAATCAGTTAGTCCATAGGCAAGCTCCTCAATTGCAGAGTTTTTAAAACCTTCCTGCTTTATCTTATAAATCATGCTCAGATCAACCTTTTCAGACTGCGACATTAATAACGCAGGCACAAACATCATTATGCATAAGCTGAGGCTTATCTTCTTAAATTTCATTTTTAAATTATTTAAATTATACACGGAAAAGCCAAAAATAGCTAAAAATGTTAATCAGAGACCAGCCTGATGTTAAAGATTTATAAACAGACCCCGATAGGCTTAGATCCCATGGTATAAATAAAATTCTGTCAATTCAGATTCTTGCAGAAACTCTTAACTTTGAACTTTAAATTTTTAGATACTGGACCCCTGCAAGAAAAACGATAAATAATAAACGTAAAACAATAAATAAATAGCGTAAAACAATAAATAAATAACGTTAAACGATAAATAATAAACGCTAAACGCTAAACGCTAAACGCTAAACCTAAAAGTGATCTACCCTGATAATTTTGAAATAAAGACGGGTTTTGACAGGATCAGAACCCTAATTGCTGAAAACTGTCTGAGTCCGATGGGAATGGAGATGGTTGACTCGATTAAATTTCTCACCTCTTATGAAACCATTTCCCTTAAATTGTCAGAAACAATTGAATTTCAGCAGCTGCTTCAGTTTGAGAATTATTTTCCTTCTGAAGATTATTTTGAAATTTCCGGCTGTCTTAATAAAATAAGGGTTCCCGGTTCTTTCCCGGAGATACGTGAGGTATTTGATCTTAAACGATCTCTTGAAACAGTTAAATCGATTGTAGCATTCTTTAAGAAAAAGGAAGGTGAAAGATATCCAGTACTGAGATCTTTATGCGGCGACATAAAAGTTTTCCCTTATGTGCTTGATTCAGCAGACAGAATAATAGATAAAAAGGGTGAAATAAAAGATAATGCTTCATCTAATCTGAAAGAGATCCGCAATAATATAACCGCAAAGACTGCCCTTGCCGGCAAACGGCTGAATGCCATACTAAGGCAGGCGCAATCAGACGGCTTCATCGATACCGACACTATTGCCTCGGTACGTAACGGCAGGGGTGTAATTCCGGTCAATGCTTATGATAAACGAAGAATAAAGGGATTGATTCACGATCAGTCTGCATCTGGTAAAACAGTATATATTGAACCGGAAGAGATTGTAGAGATAAATAATGAGATTATTGAGCTTGAATATGAAGAAAGACGCGAAATAGTAAGGATCTTAACATCCTTTGCCGACGATATCCGGCCATATATTGACGACCTCCTGATTTCGAACAGATTTCTTGGCGAGATAGATTTTATACGTGCAAAAGCAATTCTGGGCAACAGGCTCGGATCGATCAAACCTGTAATAGTAAAAGAGCCGGCCATTTTCTGGAAAAATGCCGTTCATCCTCTATTGGAGCTTACTTTCAGAAAAGTACCCGGGAGAAAAGTTGTTCCTCTTAACATCCGGCTTGAAACAAAGAATCGTATAGTCCTGATCTCGGGACCCAATGCCGGAGGGAAATCAGTTTGTCTTAAAAGTGTAGGACTGCTTCAGTATATGCTGCAGTGCGGGATTACAATACCGGTAGGAGAGGGATCTGAGTCAGGGATTTTTGAAAATATATTTATTGATATTGGTGATGAACAAAGTATTGATAATGATTTAAGTACTTATAGTTCTCATCTCATCAATATGAAGCATTTCGTTAAAAATGCCTCTCCTCATACTCTAGTTCTTATCGACGAATTTGGCACAGGCACAGAGCCGATGCTTGGAGGATCGATTGCTGAAGCTATTCTGAATGAACTTAACAATACAGGTGTCTTCGGTGTAATAACCACCCACTATACAAATCTTAAACACTTTGCATCGCTGACTGAGGGGGTTATTAATGGCGCTATGCTGTTTGACAGTCATTTAATGCAGCCATTGTTCCAGCTTATTATTGGGAAGCCCGGAAGTTCTTTTGCCTTTGAAATAGCCAAAAAGATAGGACTACCCGAAAGCATACTTCAGAGTGCATCTGAAAAAGCCGGTGTAAAAAATATTAATTACGACCGTCACCTTAAGGATATAGCAAGGGATAAAAGATACTGGGAGAACAAGAGGCAGAGCATCCGCCAGCAGGAGAAACGGCTTGAGGAGCTGATCGAAGAATATGAAAAAGAGCTTTCCGGGGCGAAGAATATGAGAAAAGAGATAATCCTCAAAGCTAAGGATGATGCTCAATCGATGTTAAGTGAATCAAACAGGATCATCGAAAATACAATCCGTCAGATAAGGGAATCTCAGGCTGAAAAGGAACGGACAAAAGATGCAAGGCAAAAGCTTGAAGAATTTAAAAGCAGCATTGTTGAAGAGGCAAAGCCCGTTGAAACACCCGCTGAAGAAAAAATAATTCGTTTGAATATTGAGGCAAAGAAAATCAGACCCAGGGTCATAAAGGAGAAAGCTGAAATTGCAGTGAAACCCGATACACCACTGAAACCTGGCGATGCAGTAAGAATGATTGATACTATGGCTGCAGGAGAGATCATTAAAATAGAAGGAAAGATGGCAAGGGTGGAAGCCGGGAGTCTGAAATTTCTTGTTCCGGTCGATAAGATAGAAAGAATAAGCCGGTCGGAATTGAAAAAAAGTACCAGATCCATTCAAATGTACCATGAAACTGATCCGGTAATTGAACAGCGTAAAATTTCATTTAAGCCGGAGATAGATATCAGGGGGGTCAGGGGAGAAGAGGCAATTAATCAGGTGCGCGATTTTATCGATACAGCTTTGATCGTTCAGCACCACAATTTGAGAATCCTGCATGGGAAGGGGAATGGTATACTGCGGCAGCTTGTAAGGGAATACCTGTCAACGGTCAATGTTGTTAAATCATTCAGCGATGAGCGTGTAGAACTGGGTGGATCGGGTATTACGGTAGTGGAAATGGATTTCTAAAAAAAAGAGGATACCGGCAGGTTCCTCTTTCCTTTATAAGAAATCTATTTTTTCTAGTTCAACCTTACTGATCCATATGTTGCATGTACTTTAACCCATGATTTGGTAGAGTTATCCTTTCCGACAATACCAGACGTCTCATTTGAATTATTTTCAACTATGCGCTTCTGATTTTGGTAATTATCCTCATTGAACTTTAAGCTGCCATACGATAATTTTGCATCAAGTTTATAGCTGGCGTCGTCGCTTATCCCAAGCTTAACTCCAATATACCTGGTATCTGTTTCGAGCGATTCAAAACCCTGAGGTATCTCTTCAACTGTCAATGCGCCATATCCTCCTTCAAACTTCAGTTTCTTTGAGAGGGTCTCAACAACAATATCCGAATAACCTCCATCAAGGACCAGATTGTTTACTTTTTCGATACGGATATTGTCGTATCTCGATTCACAGACAAGCGAGCTTGCTTCTCCAACTTGAATTTTGGAATATTTACTGTCCAGAAGCAGAGCCTGGCTTTTTTCAATCTGAAGGTTTCCGGAATATCTGGATGTAATATCAAGCCATCCGGCAGATTCTATTGAAGCTTTACCATAAGCCAGGTTAAGATAACTTAACGGCTTCTCATTTCCCCTGGGGAGATTATCCGCTGTGAGATTTCCATATTTTATATCAAGTTTTACGAGTCCTTTTATTTCATCAAGATCCGCATTTCCATACTTGTTTGATAATGTAAAATTAATCTGTGAGGGCATACTGATCTTGTAATTTATACTGAACCTTTTTGATTCTCCTCCCCATCCTGAGAAATTAAATTTTTCATCTATTACAGTTTTTGCAGAAATAACATTATCATTTTCTGTGAACTGAACGTCAATGTAACTTAAAAGTTTTTCTGCACGCTCTTTATTGGGAAGTTCAATAGTTACTTTTACATCAATTAATATCTGATTCTGGTCTGAAGTTTCAACCACAATATTCCCGTACCTGTTGCTGATATCAAGAGTGGAATTTGAGCCTCCTGTAAACTCCTTATGGAATTCCTTTTCCGACTGCTGCGCACATACTGAAGCAGTAAAAAGGAAAATTGGCAGGATAAGGAGTAACCATGATTTATAGACTGGCGTTTTCATTTTCTTTTTTATTTTGGTTTTCATTCCTGATCGATTTGAGCTGGCTGACTATATAGGTCATGACTTCCAGTTTAGTCTGATAATGTTCTATCATTGCATTGATTATTCTCTCATCATTGGGATTTGCCTTAAGTTCTTTCTGAAGTTGTACATAGACTGAATCCATTCCTTTCATTTCAGTAAGAAGCATCTGTTTCTGGTCAGGATTGTTCCTGATGTCAATATTAACGAGTTCGCTTTCCATGAGGTTGACCTGATGCACGTAATAATTTTCAACCTCCTTATACTGCGGAGAGACATCTCCCAGAGTCATCCTGTCCCTGCCGGGTTTGATAAAATGATCCCATGTCCATAAGGAAGAGAGCGTTACCAGCAATGTGACAACTGCTGCTTTCAGCAAATATGGTACAATACTTCTTTTAACAACATGTGAGGCACATCTTGCTTCGAGCTTTACGCTAAATCTTTCAAAATGACCTTCCGGTGGTTCTGCCCCATCGAAAAAATCCTTGTTTTGCCTGATTATGTCTTCTATGTTTTTCATCACTGAAAAGTTTTCATTTTTTCTTTAATTCCGAAATCAGCTTCTGTTTAGCTCTTGAGAGTTGTGATCGTGAAGTGCTGCTTGAAATTGACATGATTTCAGCTATTTCATCATGGTCATAACCCTCCAGAAGATAGAGTGAAAGAATTACCCTGTAACCATCAGGAAGCCTGTTTATAGCTTCCTTTACCTCCTCAACCTGGATATCAAGGTCCTCTTTCCTTGTAATCTCTTCTGTTCCTTCATCCCTGATGCCGGTATAGGCATCAATATCTTCAAAGATCGCTTTTCTTCTGTTCAGGGCGTCGAGAGACCGGTTTATCACTATTTTTTTTAGCCATGCCCCAAAACTAACTGTTCCTGAATAAGTCTCAATTTTTTCAAAGGCCGACAGGAACGATTCCTGCATTATATCTTCGGCTTCCATCGTGTCGTTTACAATCCTCAGACTTGTATTATACATTGCTTTGTAGTATAACTTGTAAATCTGAAACTGTGCTTTTTGGTCGCCAGTTTTACATCCGTCCAAAAGATCCTGATGTATGTTTCTGAAAGCTGCTTCTACATTAGCCATCTTTATATAAAGACTAGTATTTAATTGAGATGCTGCACCCACAGTCTTTCAGTTTTTCAAATTTCAATTAAAAGACGTGGGTAATTTTTTTATGCTGCACTCAATTTAAGAAATTTTTGGAATTTTTAAGGAAAAAGAATAAAATTAATCCCTGGATTACTTTCCCTGATTCATAATCTAATTCAGAGCCAAACAGACTATGAGGTATCGAAAAGACTACAATCAGTACGATTGAAGCAATGATTATCCATAAAGGACGATCCTTTTTCAGGTTCATCACTACTGCTGCAATCCAGAATAATAACGCAATAAGTGTTTTATTATCAGTAAGATCCCAGCCGAATGGAACTCCGGTCCACAATTCTCCGAAAGCAAATTTCTGAACCAACGGACCAAGGATCATCCCTCCGGCAAAAAGCAGAACAAGTGTCCAGATTCCGTATTTTTTATATTTTGGATATTTTATTGCAGCCATCACTCCTGCCAGTGTTGAAAAGAACATGGCAAGGAACATAAAAAGGATATGGGGAGTAAGAATATATCCAGGAACTGATCCCTTGAACCTTATTACGACCGGATTATCTTTGAATAGTATAACTGTCCCCTTTGAACCGGTGATTTCAATATAATATTGAAGCTTGCCTGCAGCCGGTTGCTTTGGTACTTCAGCAAATAATCCTTTCTCCTGTGTAATCTTAAAAACCTCGTTCATGAGAAATGATTTTACCGGGTACACTTTGTACACAAAATCGCTTACCTGGTATTGATCTTCGCTTCTGAACCTCTTAAAGAACAGTTTTGCCTTAATATCAGGGTCAGCAATCTTCAGTTTGACCTCCGGCCGTTCTCCAA
>CAYPKL010000216.1:0-8062 GCA_964411285.1 uncultured Rikenellaceae bacterium | reverse complement strand
ATGATATATAATTGATATAAAGATGATATATAATTGATATAAAGATGATATATAATCGATATAAAGATGATATATAATTGATATAAAGATGATATATAATTGATATAAAGATGATATATAATCGATATATGAATGGTATAGATATGATATATATTAACAGGAATTTAAAATATTACAATTATGAAAACAATCGACTTTTCCTACTTCATCGAAAGATATATTGCCGGAGAGATGGATGAAGCAGAGAAACAATGGTTTCTAAAAGAACTCGAAGGCAATTCCGAACTCAGGCATGAGGTGGAACTTCGTCGCAATACAGACAAGGTTCTCATGAAACAGGATGTTATGAATCTTCGTAAGAAGCTCAATGAAATTGAGCATAAAAAATCGGCAGGATCAGCAAATACGAAACGGGGACTGATAAAATATGCAGCTGTTGCTGCCATTTTCATTATTGCAGGAGGTATTATCCTGTTTTCCACACAAAGGAAGATCAGCAATGATGAAATTCTGGATCGCTATTACATGACCTATGAAGCTACTGTATCGACGAGGTCTGTAAATGAAATCAGTAATTCTGATTTTAACCTTGCACTTGAATACTACAAGATACATGATTACAAAAATGCTGCAATTTATTTCAATAAAGTTATTTTTAATGAGCCGGCTAACATGCATTCAACATTTCTTAACGGCCTGTCTAATTTTGAAATCAGCAATTTCCCCGAAGCCAAAAGATCTTTCTCAAGGGTAATTGATGATAACAATAACCTTTTTATAGATCATGCCCAGTGGTACCTGTCCTTATGTTACATTAAGACCGATGAGCAGCAGAAAGCAAGAGAACAGCTGGAAAAGATCGGGAAGTCGGGCAGTATATATAAGAAAAATGCAAAACAAATTCTGAGAAGAATAAAATAGAAATTCAAAATGTTTATAACATCAGTCCCAAACAAAGGTAGCACCAAAGAATCATATTCCGGAATCAGGAATAGAGGATCGGAATCGGAGTTGTTAACTCACGGCATTGCAGGCTCTTCTCCGGTTCTGAAAAGCCTGTCGCGTGAAATGAGGACTCAAATGAATGCAATTGTTGCATATTCTTTTCTGATAAATAAGAAGGAGTATGGCGACACTGACCGTGCAGAATTTACGGATCAGATTCATTTTTCATGCGAACAGATAATAAATCTTTTTGATAACTTCCTTGATTCAACAATTATTGATAATGATAATTTAGGTTCTGTTCCCGGAAAATTAAATCCTGCACCTTTCTTTGAAGAGCTTTTTTCTGAATTCAGAACAGCTCTTAATAAGAGCAGGTATAAGGATATAGTTTTTGTTTCTGAGATACAAGAATTTATTCCGGCAGTTTATACGACTGATACCAACAGATTAGCCAGAGCAATTCGTAATTTATTTCAAAATGCGGTGGGCAATACAAAGACAGGTTATATAAAGGTTGGAATAAAACTAAAAAATGAAAGGCTGATCTTTTCCATTCTGGATTCCGGGTACGGATTTCTTAAATCCAGAGAGTTTCTTCAAAATCAGGATATATCAGATGCACTTTCAAAAATAAATGATATTTATCCGGCTCTCAACCTTGCCCTGACAAGGAAGCTGATTGATATTCTTGACGGAACAATATGGATTGAAAGAATTGGGCTTGCAGGAACCGGCATCTATTTTTCCATACCTGCAACCGAAGCTGTAATTTCGGATGAACCTGTTGATAAACTCACAAACACCATGATTCCTCTATGATACGAATTGTCTGATTAAACCGATGTCTGCTTTATACAAAGCGTGAGGTTAAGAGGGTGTCCAATGATTTTCGGACATCCTCTTTTTTTATCTCAGTTTTTGTTTTTAATGTCAATTATCAGTACTTCGGTCCTTCTGTTGAGTTTTCTGCCTTCGGAGGTCACATTGTTACCCTTCGGAGAAGTATTTCCGTAACCCTTGAATTTCAACCGATCAGAGGATACCCCATTTTCTTTAAGAAAAGTAACGACAGCAACTGCCCTTTTTTCAGATAATATCTGGTTATGTTCATCAGTGCCTGTTGCATCTGTATACCCGCCTATTTCCACAATAATATCTTTATTATCCTTTAACATATTTAAAAGGTTAATCAATTCTTTCATCGATTCTTTTTTCAGCATCCACGAATCGACTTCAAAAAATACATTTGCAAGTAGCATACTCTCCCCTATTTTCAATGGACTAAGGCTGATCTGTTTAAGGTAAGGCTTTATGGCTGTGTGGTTGCCCTCAAACATAAAATTTTCAGAATAAAACAGATACCCTTTCTTCCGCACATTTAAACCATAATTATACCCGGAAGGAAGGCAGACAAGGAAATTACCGGTTTCATCTGATTTGTTAACCAGGACGCTCTTTCCGGTTGAAAGGTTTATTAATTCATATTCTGCAATCAGGGTTTTCCCGTTTCCCTTGTCAAATACTTTACCTTTCAGATAAGCAACAGGATCGGGTCTTATCGACTCATAAAGATTAAATGAGAATATGTTTTTTCCATACTGATTCTCTCTTTTTGAAGAGAAGTACGCTTTTTGGCCGCCCGATTCTATTACCAGCCCTGTTTCATCGCTGAATGTGTTTATCGGGTAGCCGAGATTTTTTGGTACTGTCCATGAACTATCTGATTTCATCTTAGAGAAATAAATATCGAATCCTCCCATTCCCGGCAGGCCTTCGGAAGAATAATAGAGTGTCTTTCCGTCGAAATGGATAAATGGTGACATCTCATCGCCTGAAGTATTAATTGTTTCTCCCATATTTTTGGGATTTGTCCATTTTCCTTTTTCATCCTGAGAGGTGTACCAGATATCTTTTCCACCAATTCCTCCGGTCCTGCTGCTGGAAAAAAATAATAATTTTCCATCGGCGCTTATGGAAGGTTGTGATTCCCAAAATTTTGTATTTACCGGTGTACCGAGATTGACCGGCACCGACCACCTGCCATTATTCAAAGAGGAGAAGAAAATATCGCAGCTGCCAACTCCTCCGGCACGGTCACATGCCGTAAAATACATGTAGCTGCCATCGGATGAGAGGCTTTGGGCGCCCTCATTCTGACGGGTATTTAAAGGAGCGCCTGCGTTTATGGCTTTTTGCCAGCCATTCTCAGAAAGATAACTGATATAAAAATCCTCCTGTGCAATTCCATATCCCTGTTTCTGATCTCCGGCATTTGCCTGACGGGTAAAAATCAGCATGTGCCCGTCAGCAGTTATTGAAGGCCAGTATTCGTCATCGCTTGTATTGATCCCATCGCCAACACTTACCGGATTAAAAAGTACAGGATGTTTCATGGCTTCAAGTGCAAACTCACAATTTTTTACATCTTTATCTGCCTGTTCCCTGTTTTTATCTGAAATATTCTGCTGGGAGAGGTAAACTTTATAATGTCTGAGTGCATTTGCATAGTCGCCAGTCGAAAATTCAGATTTAGCCAGATTATAAAATACAGGCAGGTAAAAAACGGAATCTAACTTTACAGCCATCCTGTAATTTAAAGCAGATTCAGAATACCTTTTTTGTTTCGCCATGAGCTCTCCGAGCATCATGTAGACCTCATAAAACTTATTGTCGATTGTTATTGCCTGCTTAAAATATTCTTCAGCAGAGCTAAAATCCAGAAAATCAAAAGAATGAAGGCCATCCTTATATAATTTTAACGCTCTGTTGGATGATGTGTGATATTTCTGACAGTAACAATTGTCTGTCGTAAAGCAGAAAAAAGCCAGGAAACATATCAGGAAGAATTGTCTCATCAGATCAGGGAATATGCATATATTTATGAATCTGCAGTGATACTCTCCATTCAGGATTTTTTTTTACGAATTCAACAATTTCCGGAATCACAATCCGGAATCTGCTCCATTCCGGCTGTAGGAAGAGATGGCAGGTCTCTTCTACCTGACCTCCATATATTTCTGCCCACTTAAAATCATTTATGTCTTCAATTATTACTTTAAGTTCATCGGCTATTTTACAGATTTTGTCATCAGGCGGCATGTTTTTCTTGGGTGAAAGACATATCCAGTCCCATTCTCCACTTACCGGATACGCTCCTGAAGTTTCAAGGAAAGTTGAAATCCTGTTTTTTCTGAGAGATGAACATAACAGGTCTAGATTCCACATAAGTGGTTCCCCTCCGGTGACCACAACGGACTTTATTCCGGAATTGACGGCATGTTCAACAATGGTTTCTGTCTTAACCAACGGATGTATTTCAGGGTTCCAGGAAAACCGGGAATCGCACCAGCTACATCCTACATCACAACCTCCAAGACGTATAAACCAGGCGGCTTTACCTGCATGAAAACCTTCGCCCTGGATCGTCGAAAACTCTTCTACCAGAGGAAGCATAATAGAATCAGGACTCTTATTTTCTCTCATTTTCCCCATACCTCAAAACGTAATAATCAGGAGTTTTATTTTCCGAACAATAACCGGTAATCCCTTTTCCCGGCTTTTTTAACCCAATCATCAGGAATAATTTTCCAGTTTTGAAAAGCCAGAGGCTTAATAGTCTTCTTTTCTTCGAAATATTTAAGGATGTAGTATCTAAGGTCTCTGTCAGTGGATGACAGTAATCGTTTCTGAAGCTCCTTTTTACTAAATCCGGCACCGTCGTAAAAATGTCCGCCTCCTCCATTTCCCCTGTAAGAATTGACAGCTACCTTATAGGTTTTATTCATGTCGAAAGGAAGGCCGGTCGAAAACGATTTAATTGATACTTTTTCCCCATCAGGTTTGCTGGCATCGACCAGATAATCTATCCCTGCAGCCGAATCAAAATTATAAGGCTGGTTCTTTAGCCATGCAAATCCATTATTAAGTACGGGTCTGCCATTTTTATCAAGCCTGAATTTCAGAAGATTATCGTTTGGTCCGGTCATTGTATTCAACCATCCCGAATATGAAAATTCGAGGTACTTTTTTATCTCTGAACCTGTCATTGACATTGTGTACAGCATATTTTCAAATCTGTACAACTTGAACATATCTCCAACTGTTACTGGTCCGGAAGGAATACTGACATCGAAAGAAAGGGGTGCGGTAAATGAAATATCTGCATGTGTAACCTCAAGTTGAATTGAATGGATCATATCAATAAAAGCTGATGACCCGAAATATGAATCCCTTGAAGAGATAGTTGTTTCAGATGTGGCAATAACTTTATTAACATAATCCAGTACCACATTTTTCTGGCTTTGAAATTTTTTAATAAATTCAGGATCAGCAGCATAACTTCCCACATCGACTATTTTACCCCTAAGGGTCTTGTGCTTTTTTCCTGAGCCTTTACCGGGGTAAAAAATAATGTCGGCCCGGGCAATTTTTTCCGCCCTGCTCCCGCCGTCAAGTATAAGAACTGTGTCGCCTGCCTGATTGACAATTTTTTCATTAACTACTTTATGATCATGTCCGGTCATTATTATATCAAAGCCAGGAACCTCCATAGCAACTGATGCAGATCCGTTTTCATCATAATCGCTGACGTTATTTTTCTCATTCTCCCTGTTGTCCCATCCTGAATGGAACAATCCAACCACAATATCCGGATTTTCATTTAGGATTACCGGCATCCATAATTTTGCAGTCTCAACCATATCCCTGAATTCTATTCCTGAGTATAGTTCAGGAGGCAGCCAATCAGGAACAGCGGGAGTGATGAGCCCCATAACGGCAATTTTTATTCCATTGAGCTTAAAAATTTCATAAGGCTTGAAATAAGGTTTACCCGTGGTACTGTTAACAGCATTTGCCGCCAGAAGGGGAAACCTGTAATCTTTTACCAGCCTGTCGTAAACTGAATGCCCGGCCTCGATATCGTGATTTCCGACGGTGCCGGCGTCATATCCCATAAAATTCATGACTTCAGCATTCAGATGAGGTGAAATTGTATCAATAAAGTTGTAAAAATAAACATTGGGCTGTCCCTGAAGATTATCCCCGTTATCCAGAAGAAGAACATTATTACTGTTCTTGCGAACCTTCTTAATATAAGTGTAAGCATTTGCCAGAGAAACATCAATCTCTTTCTTTTCTATAAAGTCGTACGGAAAAATTACCCCATGGATATCTGTTGTCTCAAGGATCGTGACAGTCAGCTTTTCTTCTTTAACACATGAGATCAGAAAAAGAAAAAGCAGAAGTACGGGGAACCGGTAAAATCTGTTGTTACACTTCATATTTCGTTGTCATTATTTTCACTTAAGATAATAAAAGCGCTTATTTATATGCCGTTCTGAGAAATATTACTGTTCGTCAAATGAAAAATCTTACGGATTTAATTTTGAATAATGTCATAAACTTAGGAAAGAATATTTACTTTCAGTTATTTTTAACATTTAATTGATCCAGCTGTAGTTTATCATCAGTTAAAGAATCAGAAAATTAGTAAGAATATGGTGCTTTCAGGATTGGAGCAGATCAGGATTAAGTTGCCTGCCGGTTTAAGAGGGAAAAAGATCGGAATACTATGTCATTCTTCCAGTATTACCTCTGATTTCATTCATATTGCAGATTTGTTTTTCAATATGAAAGGATGCTGTTTGTCGGCGATTTTTGGTCCGCAGCATGGAATTTATGGTCAGACACAGGATAATATGATCGAATGGAATAGTCAGATACACCCTTTTTATAATGTACCGCTTTACAGTTTATATGGCGAACACCGGAAACCGACTCCGGAGATGCTCGCCAAAATAGAGACGCTTGTAATCGATCTGCAGGATGTCGGCGCCCGGTTATATACTTATATCTGGACAGTCAAGCTTTGCATTGAAGCATGTTCAGAGGCAGGCATTCCGGTATGGATTCTTGACCGGCCAAATCCTGTAGGCAGATTGCCATTTGATGGTACTGTTCTGAAAAAGGAGTTTTTTACCTTCGTGGGAGGAGCGGAAATACCACTTTGTCACCGGATGACGATCGGAGAAATGGCACTCTGGATCAGGGAAAAATATTTCAGTAAATGTGATCTTAAGGTTGTGTGGATGAAAGAATGGAAAAGAAGTTCCTTATTCCTTGAAACAGGATTGCCGTGGGTATTGCCATCTCCAAATATGCCGACTGTTCAAACAGCTGTAGTTTATCCGGGGACTGTTCTTTTTGAAGCGCTTAATATTTCAGAAGGAAGGGGTACAACAATTCCGTTTGAGCTTTTTGGCGCACCGTTTATAAATTCCGAAGAGCTGAAGAGGAATCTTGATTCAAGAAAAATTCCGGGTTGTGTTTTCAGGAAACATGGTTTTATCCCGACATTTAATAAGTACAAAGGTGAATATTGTAATGGTTTGCAGATCCATGTAACTGAACATGAGCACTATTATCCTGTTGCGGCGGCGCTTGAGATAATTGATGCAATAATTGAGACCTCCCCGGAAGCTTCACTGCAATTCAAACAGCCTCCTTATGAATATGAATACAAGCTTATGCCATTTGACATCCTTTCAGGCGATTCAATAATGAGAACTTCACTTGTCAAAAGGATTCCGGTGCAGGTAGAGAAGCAAAGATGGCAGGAAGAAATCGAAAATTTTAAAAAGGAGTTCAGTGGTATTTCAGCCTATCCTGAATGAACTTGAAACCGAGGTTGACCAACTACTCTTTTTTATGAGATTTCACCAGCTTTTCAATCAATTGCTGGGGGAATATAGGTTTCACAATATACTCATCAAAACCTGCTGAAATTATTTTTTCGCGGTCGCCAAGCAGACTATAAGCAGTCTGGGCAATAACAGTAATATCCCTGCGCATTTCCTTTATTCTTTTTACTGCCGTATAACCATCAATTATCGGCAGCTGGATGTCCATCAGAATGATATCTATTGACGGATCATTGCCTGCAATTTCAATGGCTTCCCTCCCATCGCTTGCGTTAAGAAGAACAGCGCCGGTTTTTTCAAGTATCTTGTTCAGGTACAATCTGCTTGATATGTCATCTTCGACAATAAGAATCTTTTTATCCTTCAGATATTCATTTTCCATAATTGCTTTCTTTATTCAAAAAGCCCGTTAT
>CAYPKL010000215.1:0-2615 GCA_964411285.1 uncultured Rikenellaceae bacterium | reverse complement strand
ACACAACTGACAGGAATGAATTCCTGTGGGGAAATTATGAAAATCCGGCTTTCAGGGATTGGCTGAGAATGAGGGCAGATTCTGTCGCCGGTCATTTGCAGATGGTTAAGAGCATCATTGGTAATAAACCCCTGATGACTTGTTGTTCCTCCTCTGGACCAATTTCTTTGAATGCGATAAGCCTGAACCTTGAAAGAATGTCGCCATCGCTTGATTTTTTCATGCTTGAGAACTGTGGTATTAATGTAAACAGCGTTAATTGGGTAAGGATGGATTCAGAAGCCATGCACCAAAAAGATATGGCTTCAAGGAATGGTAATGCTCCACCTATGGCTTTAAGTTATACAATCTATAATAAGGGCGGTTATCTTGGCTGGAGTCTCAGCCGTTTCTGGGGTGTGGCCAACTGGAGTAGCACGCTTAATCAGAGGCTTGAAGAGGATCCCGAAGATATGATGGATGTGGAAAAAATTATAAACGCTTATAATAACTGGGAAATAAAAAACGGTAACCTTAACTACCGAAATGGTATGGATCTGGTTGAAGTAAGACTTGTAAACAGCCGCTATTGCAGAGAAAACGGCTGGAGAGGAGAAGATGGTCTGGAACAGTGGAATAAATCAGCAGCCTGGTCGACTCTGCTTGTGGAAAAAAATATAGGATACCGGTTTGTTCGGTGTGAGGAGCTTGCTGATCCGGCTGCTTTGTGCCGGGAGACTACACCCTTAATTCTGGACAGTCTCGGGTGTGTTTCTGAGACTCAGTATAAAGCGATTAAAACATATCTTTCAAGAGGTGGAACAGCCTGGCTGGCTCTGCCATTCGGCACTCATGATGAAAAAGGATACAAGAGGGCAGTTCCTTTATCGTCAGAGTTGCTTAAATCAAGATATAAAAACCTTTTGCTTATAAACACCGCCACAGCTGACAACCCACTTGAGCTGCTGATTAAAAAAGGCCGGTTTCACCCCGTGCTCCAACAGCTTTCAGGTGATCCAAGATGGACAACCAGGATAAGATTTTATGACGGAAACCCTGTAATTCACTTTATGAGCAGAGGTCTTGTTGCAATCCCCCATCCGGAAATTAAAGATATGGGAGGAGTTCCTGTTTTAAAAGATATCGGATCATTGATTAACGATAACAAACTTAAATATAGGATAAATCAGAAAAAAGTTCCCTTGTCTGCCTTGTCAGTCATGAGTCCGGAGCTGGAAGAAGAATCAAGAAACGTGGAAATTAAAAATGCCGGAGACGGATATTCATTTTTAGACGTAAACCTTGAAGGAATAAAAATCTATGCTGTTGCCCAAAATTCAAAATAACGATACTCTTTATTATCTCACATTAAGGTTACCGTAATACAAAACTGTTTATCTTTATTCATGAATTTAACTTATACCTGAATTTAAATAATTCTAAGGCGTTATAGTGTAACGTTTTCGGTTTTAAAATGACAAAATATACCTGGCGATGATGAAAATGAATAAAACTAATGCTTATACGAGACGTGAATTTGTCAAACAGAATTCAATAGCTGGCATTGGCGCTGCTGTTGCTTTGGGGGCCGCACCGACCCTGTTAGCCAACTGTGCTACAGAAACAGGGACCCCTGCAATTATTGGAGGCCAGAAAATCAGGACAAAAGAGTGGCCTGCATGGCCGATATGGGATCAGGCTGCTGATGAAGAAATAGTGTTAAAAACTCTAAGGAGCGGTATCTGGTCGAGAGCAGGAATGGTTGCAGAATTCGAGAAAAAATGGGCTGAAACTATCGGATCAAAACGGTGTCTGGCAGTGGTTAACGGGACAAACGCACTTATCGTGGCGCTTGTTCAGGCAGGAATTGGCGGCGGTGACGAGGTAATAGTTCCCCCTTATACTTTTATTGCTACCGTAATTGCCATATTGCAGACAGGCGCCATGCCTGTATTTACAGATACTGACCCTGAAACATTTCAGATTGATGCCGGGAAGATTGAGGCTAAGATTACTTCGCGGACCAAAGCAATATTGCCTGTTCATATTCTTGGATTGCCGGCTGACATGATCAGAATTATGGAAATTGCAAAAAAGCATAATCTGATAGTAATTGAAGATGCCTGTCAGGCATGGCTGGCAGAAATCGATCATAAAAAAGCAGGAACATTTGGTCATGCAGGCTGTTTCAGCTTCCAGAATTCCAAAAATATACCGATAGGAGAGTGCGGAGCAATCGTTAGCGACGATGATGATTTTATGGACAGGTGTTACTCATACCATAATTACGGGAATCCATACGGTGCAATGGTTGGTTCAGTAGGATCGGGGACAGTCATGGCAGGCACCAAGCTCCGGATAACTGAATATCAGGCTGCAATCGGTCTTGCGCAATTAAAGCGCCTTGATGTGCAGACAACAATCAGAAATGAAAATGCAGATTACCTGAAATCCCGCATAGGAAAGATCCCGGGGATATTGCCATACAAGCTGAATAAAAAAGTAACAAGAGCAGCTTTCCATATTTTCCCCTTCCGCTATAAACAGGAAGAATTCAAGGGACTTTCGAGAACAGAATTTATTAAAGCGCTTGATGCTGAAGGAATACCATCTTCAGGCGGCTATACCGCTCTTAA
>CAYPKL010000214.1:0-4065 GCA_964411285.1 uncultured Rikenellaceae bacterium | reverse complement strand
AATATTCAGCGGAGGTTTAATTCTAACACCGGCAACTATGAGGTACCATTCGTCGCAGGTGACTTTCCACCTCAGGTCGACAGCCGTCTGATGTCACTTTTCGGTGCCTGCTGGACTGCAGGAAGCTTTAAATACCTCTGCGAATCAGGAATCAAAGGTGTAACGTTTTTTGAAACAGCCGGTGAAAGAGGGATCATCCAGGGCGATTTCCCGTCAAGGTGGCCTGACAGGTTCCCGTCATACAGGGGAATGATCTTTCCTGTTTATTTCATATTCAGATACCTGGCCGGTCTCAGAGGAATGAAAGTTATCAAAAGCGTCAGTTCAAATCCCCTCCATGCCGATTGCCTGGCTTTATCCGATGGCAGGCAGATAAGACTGATACTTGTGAACTTCACCTCCGAAATAGAGCAGGTGCTTATCACCGGGTGCACTGGTAGGTTAAGAATAAGGGAGTTAAACGCTGAAAGCTATTCTGAAGCTGCAAACAATTATCTGTGGACCGGAGAGAAGACGGAGAAGTCGCTCGATTGCAGCGAAAAGTTGAGATTAAAACCATTCTCCATAAACTTTATAGAAGGATGGATAAAATGAAAATAAACGATCAGCATCGGGAAAAAACATGAAACTTCAAAGAGTATGAATCAGAAATCCTTTGTGATCCTTCGTGCCACCCTTTGAGCGCCTTTGTGGTTAAGGATAAGTCATTAAACCACAAAGGATCATAAAGGCATGCACTAAGGACACTAAGAATTATAAAGGATTAAGCCTACATCGGAGTTTAACAATTTGTTAAAAGATATTGATCTGTAAAATAATTAACTATGAATAGGTTATCAGTTTTTATCAGTCATCAGCTTATAACAGGCTGCATATTATTAATTACATTTTCCTCCTGCAGGCAAAGTGAGAACAGACATTTCAGTCCTGCTGAATACAGATCCGAAACCATAGCAAAATGGGAAGATCTGAAATTCGGGGCATTTGTTCATTTCAATGATAATTCGTGTGTCGGTACAGAAATCTCAAAGAACACCGATCCCGGAGTATTCAATCCCGTAAATCTCAATTTTGACACAATTATGTCGGTGTTCCGGAAGGCAGGAATAAAATATGCCGTGCTTACTGCAAGGCATACATCAGGATTCTGTTTGTGGGACAGTCGGTTTACAAACTTTGATGTTGCTGCCAGTCCGTACAGGAAAGATGTTGTAAAAATGTTTACAGATGCCTGCGTGAAATATGATATTAAACCCTGCATTTACTATTGTCTATGGGGAAACGACGACTGGCTTCCATCGAAATGGAATCCTGAAATAAAAAAGGAACTTGAACAATATACTCCAAAAAAGATCATTCTCGGTCAGCTTAAAGAACTTGCAGGGAATTACGGAGATATTTATGAATTCTGGCTCGACATGCAATGCTGGGCAGATACTTCATTGTCACCTCAGGAATCTTATGATCTTATCAAAAGAATAAATCCTGAAACGATTGTCCATTTCAACCAGCATGTCCAGGATGGAAGCAAAATAAATTACTTTCCTACAGATATCCTCAACGGTGAGGAACGGACGCCTCCGGCCGGCGGTCACCAGGCTTACAGGGATATAAACGGAAAACGCTTTTACCTTCCTTTTGAATATGAGATAACATCCCAGAGAAATGATTTCATTACTCTTGGTAAAGGTCTTATGCCAGGTTC
The DNA here is from genome assembly GCA_964411285.1 of uncultured Rikenellaceae bacterium. Taxonomy (GTDB): domain Bacteria; phylum Bacteroidota; class Bacteroidia; order Bacteroidales; family VadinHA17; genus LD21. The sequence goes on along the minus strand of CAYPKL010000214.1, from coordinate 2,360 downwards.
GGTCTGGTTCACCTACCCGGGAAGTAATTTCTATCCTGCAGACAGTCTCTTCAAATACATCAGACAATCTTATAATCTAGGTGGCAGTAATATTCTTATTTCGACTGCGCCTGATAAGACCGGGACCTACAGGCTTGCTGACCGTGACAGTCTGATCAGAGTGGGCGAACTGATCCGAAGAACAGATTCGTCAGACTGAAACAGTATTGTAATTTCTTATATAAAAACCGGATATGAAAAGAATAGTTGTTGCGCTTGAAATATGTCTCCTGTTTTGCATTAACTTCAGAGGAGCATGCCAGGATAGCTCGAAAGAAATAACGACCAGGATTTCAAATGCAGGCAGTATTATCATTTTGGAGAACAGCCATTTGTCACTCTTATTCAATATGAATTCCGGCGTTTATGAAATCATGGATAAGGCAAAAAATATTGTGCCTGTCAGATCCGCCTGGTTTCAGGCTGAGGGACTGAATTCAAAAGAGTATTGTAAGGGATTTGAATGGACCCGGAAAGATTTCAGCGATGTTTTTGGCAAAGGAAAGTCCCTTATCGTGACTGCCCGATTTGATAACTACTCAGACATAATTTGGGAAGCATCTCTTTATGATGAAAAGGATTTTATTTCTTTCAGAATGGGGATAATCAATGATACTGAAAAACCATTCACTCTCACAACATGGTATCCGTTAAAGTCAGACAGCGTTCTTTCAGGAATGCAGGTGAACAGGAATTTCATTGTCCTTAACGGGAATTCAGGCGGAAACAGGACTTATGCCAGAGATACATCAAACCTTCTTTGCTTCAATAATATGATGATCAGGTGCGGTGATCTCAAAGATCCAAATATAATTGTTGCAGGAGGACTTACCTATGACGATTTTGAGAAGTTCTGCATGTTCAGGAAATCGGGTGACAGAATTTCGCTGCAGATATGGAGCGAAGATCCTGTCGGAAGGCTTGTTGATCCGGGTACATCTTACATGCCTTCTGACAGATTTTATTTTTGTACCGGCGATTCAAATCCTTTTTTGGCAATGGAGAAGTACGGGCTTGCTGTCAGGGAAGCCCAAAATATAAAGCTTAATTATTATGATTTCCCAACAGAGTGCCTCTGGTATGCAAGTGTCTATGCGAAAGATCCGAAAAGACCGAAATTTAATGATACCAGGGGTGCTGTAGATGAAATGGATAATGCTATAAAGAGCGGTTTTACAAAATATTCAAGGGTGGCTATCCGGCTTGTTCCTGATGCCTACGGTCCCGATAACCAGCAGGGCTGGTGGAACGACGGGCACTGGGCAATGTGGGGTGATAAGGGATCGGCTGATGGAGCTAACTACGTTGAACCTTATCTTACAACAAAAAGCTGGTGTAGTGAGATCATAAAAAGGGGAGGCATTCCAATGACTTATTTCCAGACTAACAGGAGGTCGGAGGATTTCGTTAGGCTGCATCCTGATTATATGCTGTTCAATGATCCTTATAAGCTTTCACCCGATCATACTGACAGACTGAGGCATAACAGCGAATCCGGAAGCGAATTGGGAGGTTACTTCAGGCAATGGTGGGCAGAGAATGATATGTTCGGCTATGACTTTACCGATACTGGTTTTTTAAACCACATGAAAAAGGTTTATGCCAACCTCAGGGACGCTGGCATCAAAGGTATAATGTATGACTACCCTGAGGCAACAGGGTGGGCTTATGCAGGAGGTTTCGACGACAGGCACACCACAACTGCAAAAGCTTACCGTACGATCTTCAGGCTGGCATCGGAGGGACTTGGCAGTGATTCCTGGATCGATGAAAGAATGCTCGGAAGAGGGACCGATGTAGCTTCCGGATTAACGGCATCGCAAAGAATATGGGGCGATAACGACATTTTTACACCTGAAATGGTGACGCGCAGCGGGTTGAGATGGTACAAGAACAGGGTTATTGTAAGTTATGACCTGGACGCCAAGGATCCGCTAAAGGCAAAACCTTTATCTTACAACGACGGGCTGAAAACTCTGATGACAATGGCCTACGTTATCACCGGAAGATTCCTGATGGCCCGTGGCTTTTATCAGCTGTCCCCTGAACAGCTCTTTATTATGAGCCGCACCTTTCCCTATCATGCTGTACCCAAAAGCAGTCGTCCTATTGATGCATTCAATCCTGGAGTCAGAGTTCCTAGGATTTTTGATTTTGGGGTGGTTCGGGGGGGGGGGGGGGGGGGGGGGGGGGGTGGTGTGGGGGGGGGGGGGGGGCGGGGGGGGGGGGGGGGGGGGGGGTCCGGGCACGGGGCCGGGTAAAAAGGGGGGGGGGGGGGTGGGGCGCGCGGACGGCGCGGTGGAGTTGCTCTTGGCGGATGA
>CAYPKL010000213.1:0-7379 GCA_964411285.1 uncultured Rikenellaceae bacterium | reverse complement strand
AGGTGCGATCGAAGACCAGCTGCCCGTGCTCGGAGCCAGAGGGTTCATCCGGCTGAGCATCGCAAGCAGGAACATCGACGTCCTGGTCGGCACTGACTACAACATCGACAACGTCATGGGAAGTATTATTGGTGAGAACTTCTGGCATGAGCGCCTGTCGCTCACTCCTGTGAATGCGCCGGACGAACTCCAGCCACTGTACTTCACCTACATGAATTCCGGCATCGGCGCCACCTGGGGCGAACTCATCATTGCCAGCGCCGGCCCCACTGACGCTCAGGTCAGGACATCTGTGGCATTCATGATCGCCATGTGGGCGTGCCTATGCGCTGCAGCCGTCTGTGTCATCGCGGTGTTTGTGATGCCTGCGAACCACATCACTCGCAGGGCGCAGTCATGGACGCTGCTGCGTCGTGGATTGACCCTGGCACTGATCGGCGCACTCATCGCAGTTCCCGTTGTGTGGACCCTTATCTGCAAGACGCACGCCGCCGCACGCGAACGGTTCGCCAGAGGAACAGATCTCGTCGTGACATCTACGGCGAACACCATGTCCGAGTGGCTCTCGGCGGGCGAGGTCTCGGCGGCATACCTGCACGCGACATATGCCATGTCCTACCCGGATTGCTCGTTCCGCATCCTGGTGGACGGCAAGCTGAAGGACCGCGCTGGCGTGGACTACGGTCCCGCCGCATATCAGAAACCTGGCGACCCGGCATCATGGCGCAACCTGGCTCCCTTCGTCGAAGGTGGCACACCACGGCCCGCGTACCTGACGACCGCCACCAAAGACAACGTCCGCGTTGAACTGGTCACACCGGAGCCGGTGTACTGGCAAGACGTCCGCTTGCGCTATACGCTTCTCTGGGCTGTCCCCGCGCTTCTTGCAGCACTCTTCGCACTGGGATACGTGACGGGTCGCAGACGCGACCACGCAATTCCCTCCTCCGAGGAGATCCTCCGTCGTACCGTCGTACGTCAGGCACTCCTGACCGTCCTTGTTGTCGGCCTGGCGCTAGTACCCGCCGCCGGATGGTTCGTGCAGACGTACGAGGCGGCCTCCGTCGCCCGCCTAGACAAGACGCTCCAGCATGATGCCGCCACGCTCAGTGGCATCCTCACCAGCCTCGACTCATCATCAGCTTCGACGAAGTCTCTCCAGCTTGCCGACTATGCACTGACCGTCGCCCGGACCGGCATGACGTACTCGTTGAAGTTCCAGCAGAAGGACGGACAGCCGGGCGGCATCACCATCAACCCAGCAGAGAGCATGCTCAGCGTCGTGACAGCCACGGACACACCTACTACCCGCATCATCCCAAATCATACGGACTGGTCCCTTCCGCCCGGCCGCAACCTGATCGTGCGCGTGATTGGCGCAAGTGGCCGTCTGAAAGACGGCGTCGTCTTTACTTTCCTGCTTGGAACGACGATGCGCCCCGTCGAGCAGGACATGCACGAGTTGTGGAAGGCTGCCGCGTGGGCTGGACCCGTCGCTTTCCTGTTTATCGTCCTGGCCGGTCTGATCGCCGCGAGTCTCGCTCTTCGCCCGGTCACGGAGTCCATGCGACGCCTGGAGCAGTTCACCGGAGACGCCGGGCACGAACTGCGCACGCCGCTGAGCTCGATTGCTCTCAACGCACAGGTCGCACTGAACCAGGATGAGCAACCCGAGGAATTCCGCAGGCATCTCACCGCTATCGCATCACAAGCGGAACGCTCTACGCGACTCTCGGAGTCACTGCTCCTGCTGGCACGCCTCGACCGCGAGCAGCCTGCTCCGCTAGCCACCGTCCAGCTGCTTGATATCTGGGCCGACCTGCATAGCGCGCATGCTGAAGCACTGAATGCAAAGTCGGTGACACTGCAGACACCATCCGAGCCGCGGCTCGTCACGGCCAATCGAGAACTGCTGACCGTGGCGCTGGACAACCTGGTTGAGAACGCCGTCCGCTATGCAGCCGAAGGGACGACCGTCGCCATCACTGCTCAGCAAACCAAAGCCCGGGTGACCATCGCGGTCACCGACCAGGGACCAGGCATGCCACCGGACGCACTGCCCCACATCTGGGACCGCTTCACCCGCGTCGACGCCAGCCGCAGCCGGGAATCAGGAGGCAACGGCCTGGGCCTGGCCATCGTCCGCAAGGCGGTGGAAGCCATGCATGGCCATGTCGCCGTCACCAGCGAGGTCGGCAAAGGCAGTACGTTCTCCATCATCCTGCCGGTTTCCTAGCGCTCATCAATTGTGAAGACCACGGTGTCTGACACCGTGGTCTTGACACCGTGGTCTTCACACTTCAGACTAGTCGTAGGCCAGACGGATTTCCTCGGTGGCTAGCGTGGGCTGGATGAGCTCCTGCCACAATGGCGATTTCCAGGAGCCCAGCGCGTCGTGGATCCTGAAGTACTTCTGAGGGATGGGGTGCGTTCCGACGACGACCGGGATGCCAAATTGCTCGGGAATGTATCGCCGGAAGAAATCCACACGTGTGCACGGTGGATAGCCAACGAGCATGCCTGTAGCAAGATGGATGACCGTCACCCCGTTCTTCTTCATCTCGGCAGGCGTGTACTCGATGTTGCCCCCGGGACAGCCGCCGCATGTGGTACATCCGACGAGTTCCACTTCCTTCCCCGCGTAGATGCTGAAGGCGCCCTCGCGGTTCTTCAAGGCGCGCAGGCACTTGCCGGCCGCACAGGTGTGGTACCTGTTGCATATGATCATCCCGATACGTACGATTTCGTCACTCATCGAACCTCCGTCAGACCCTTCACTGGTGGGCTTCGAATCCGCCCACATCCAGCTGGCTGCGCGCCACGCTCATCGAATGCACCCTCGCACCCGGTTCCTGCCCGTCGCTTTCGGCGACGGGCAGGAACCACATCGGCCTACGGCTTCTTCGTGATGGTGCTGAGTACCTTCTCCTTGTCGAGCTTCTTCGTGCAGAAGAACCAGTCGTAACAGGTCACATCTTCCGTCTTGTTCTCCATGCGCTCCTTGGCGACACCGCAAGAACCCGCGGTCGGGACGATGACGTCATCTCCGGGTTGCCAGTCTGCGGGGGTGGCAACAGAGAAGGCATCGGCCGTCTGCAGGGCAACAACGACACGGTAGAGTTCGGCGAAATTACGGCCCAAAGAAAGCGGGTAGTAGATGATGGTGCGGATGATTCCCTTCGGATCGATGACAAACACGGCGCGCACCGCCTTGGTCGTGCTCTCGCCAGGCTGAACCATACCATACTTGTTGGCGACTTCCATTGAGACGTCTTCGATCAGGGGAAACTTGACTTCCACTTCCTTCATGCCCTTGTATTCGATCTTCTCCTTGATCGTGCGCAGCCATGCAATATGGCTGTAGAGACCATCAATCGAGAGACCGACCAGCTTGCAGTTGACCGCGGCGAACTGGGGTTCCATCGTGGCAAACGTCATGAATTCGGAGGTGCAGACCGGCGTAAAATCAGCCGGGTGGCTGAAGAGAATGACCCAGCTTCCCGCATACTGCTCCGGGAAGGTGATCTCGCCCTGCGTGGTGATGGCTTTGAACGAGGGAGCCCTATCTCCGATGCGAGGCATTGCTGTGACGTGATCCTGAGTGGAGAGTTCCATTACATCAGCCTCCTTGGCTATACAGTGCACTGACGACATAGTGAGCCATTACGCTCCTGGGGCATGTCAGTGCCTGATCACAAAATATCACAAACCACGTATTTGGAAATAGGTTGTGGTCGCGGACAGTCTCTGCTGCAAAAGCCCTGAGGCAGACTCCTGCGACAGGGCTTGTTTCATGGTGTAAGAGTTGGATCGCGTCGGTCAGCAGTCTTTGCAGTCACTGGAACACGCAAGACACTGCTCCGCTGCAGCTGCAACTGCAGCAGGGGACGGGGTCACCGGCGTCGCCTCGGCAGTGTAGGCTGTGAGCGCTGCGACCACCGGCGCGAACGTGGACATCTGTACGTCTTCCACATGGCCAGTGTCGGCCAGCGTGGTCACCTTGGAATCGATGGGCAGACGGGCAAGGAGGGGAGCTCCGATGCGGTCGGCCAGTTCCTGTGCATGGCTGGGTCCAAACAGCTCGAAGGTTTCGCTGCAGTGCGGACACTTTGCGAATGCCATATTCTCGACGATGCCCAGCACCTTCTTGTGCATCTGCTTTGCCAGGCCAGCGGCTTTCTCGACGATCATGCTGGCGAGCTCCTGTGGTGTCGTGACCATGAGGATGCCGTCGACAGGCAGGGTCTGGAACGCCGTGAGCGGAACGTCAGCGGTTCCGGGGGGAAGGTCGACGATGAGAACGTCGAGGTCGCCCCAGGCAATGTCCGTCCAGAACTGTTTGATGGCGGAGGTGAGCAGCGGTCCACGCCAGATGACGGCCTGTCCGGAGTTGTCCAGGAACAGGTTCATCGAGATGATCTTGATCCCCAGCGCTGTCTCGGGAGGCAGAATGCCCATCATCGATGATTCGGGACGCGCGGTCATGCCGAACAGGCGTGGAATCGAGGGGCCGGTAATGTCGGCGTCCATGATACCGACCTTGAGGCCGCTGCGTGCCAGCTCGACAGCTGCCATCGCCGCAACCAGCGACTTGCCCACACCGCCCTTGCCGCTGGCGACTGCCAGCACATGCCGTACGTGATTGACCTGCGAGGTCATGTTCTCATTGTCAGCAGTTGCCATGGGCTTCTCCTTCGTGATGGCAGGACACTCTCCCCGCCAAATTGACAAATGTCCCTGAACGGTAGGATTCAACGATCTCATCCAGGCTACTGATGTCCGTTTGCATCACGGTGTAGCCTGAGGCGGTCAGTGCGTTCATGGCCCCCCCGCCCATCCCGCCGGCGATGATAACGTCACAGCCATGCGCCGCATCAGCCATGCGGCCGTGGATCTCTTCGTGGCTTGCGTCGGATTCCCCGTGATGCTCCTCACCATGGACGTGCGCGAACTTGTCGCGCAGTTCTGACGAGGTTACCTTCCCGTCCGTGATCTCGACAACCTTGTAGTAGTGGGCGCGGCCAAAGTGCTGGCACAGGGTCGTGCCGTCGTCGGTCGGTAGTGCGATTCGAGTAACCATCCTGGTACCTCCTGTTTTCTCTTTGTGCTGTCTGTGGATCGGCATGGCATTCATGTCCGCATCCCACGCTCGTGCGACCGTCAACGGCTGCCCGCTGACGAGCGATGCAGCGGCCTTCCGGCGGGCTACCGTAAGGATTCGCTGAAATGTACTCTGGGAGATGTTCATGTGGAGAGCTGCTTCGGTCTGGTCTAGACCGATGAGATCGCTCAGGCGCAAAGCTTCCATTTCGTCAGCTCCCAGGACGCTCGCCACAATCTCAGGTCGTGCGTCGTCCATCAAGCATGAGGGTTGCGTTGCACTGTATGTGCCGCATCTGCGGGCTACCTGTCGTCTTGGCATCTCATCTCCCTGTATGAAATGAATATATATTCATTTCACCAGATGTCAATTCTCACGAAGAGCTGGAGCCGGCATGTCGTGTGGCCAAAGTGTTCCTGGCGGACGGCAAAACGAAAACCCCCGGGGTGTTCTCCCGGGGGTTGATTATCCTGAGTAGCAGAGGTCAGCCTGCGATGCAGCTGCCAGTGCCGTTTCCGCGCATACCCTGGCCAGCGCCGTTGCCGCCACGGCCAGTTCCCTGACCGACACCGGTGCCACGAGAACCCTGGGCTGCTCCACGGCCAGTTCCCTGACCGACACCGGTGCCGCCGGCAAGCACATTCTCAAATGCAACCAGATGTCTCTTGGTGGAAGCTGTCTCCAGGTTGCCAAACACCTGCAGGATGTCCTGATTGTCGACGCTCTTGACCAGTCCGTCATAGAGCGCGATGTCCTCTTTCTCTACGGTGACGCCGAGCTTGAGAGCGTCTTCAACAGTGGTGACGCCTGCCATGAGGGTGGCGGTACGTGCAGCCTGTGTGTCGGCAGGAACGGCAAGCTCGTACTTGGTGAACAGAGCCGTCAGTGCCGCGACGTGCTGTTCCTCGGACTTGAGGATGTTTGCGAAAGGACGGATGCTGCCAAGCTTTGCAATAACCGCAGTGTAGACATCACGAGCCAGATACTCTTCCTGCAGACTGGTCGTCAAAGCATCCTTCTCAGCCTGCGAAAGTGATTCGACGGGAAGGTTCGCTACCGATGTACATGTTGCGGCCTGCGTGGCGTCCCGCGGTCCTGCATACGCCGAGGCTATCCCGATGCCGGAACCTGCCAGGACTGCTACTGCCAAAACTGCTACGATGAACTTCTTCATAGGTGTTCTCCTTGTTTGTAGGTTGTAGGAGATCTCCTCGTGCGAAGCGTCTCCTGTGTGTAGTACAGGAGACATCGGACATCCGTACTCATGCGACAGTCACAAAGTCCTGCAATGCAGTTCGCAAGCATGCTTGCTTGATTGCGCCAGTCAATGTACTGATATTGACACCGGCTGTTACCACCTGGAAATGGTAACGCTTGACCCCAGGGAGGACTATGGGTTCGCTGACAGCGCAGCCACCTTCCAGGAGCCGCCGCCCTGCGGGATGAGTTCCACCCATCGGAAATTGGCGCCATTGTCCCATCCATACTTCTCTGGCGGGTCGGATGTCTTCACGTCCAGCTTCACCTTGTAGAACTCACGCTCCGCAGTCCATTGCTCCAAGCTGACCTGCTCTACACTCACGACGGTCAGTGCACCCAGGCTCTGGAAGTTGGCCAGCCACATCTGGGCCATGGCTTCGTTAGGTGACGCTGAACTCGCAAGCTGGCGCACGGCCCACTCGGGCTGCTTTGCGCTGATGAATCCGAAGAACTGGCGCAGGCCCTTCTCGTGGTTTTCCCCGCGCGGCTTCAGGAGGGCTTCCCGGTCGATGGGCAGCTTCATGGGCTCATTGCGGTCGTTCAAGGCCTTGAGGACGGTCCCTGTGATGCCATCCACGAAGAACCAGTAGATCAGCGTACCTCCGGAGGATAGAGTCTCGGAGAAGGAGAACACCCACCCCGGCCGTTGGTTGCCGCTGTTGTCATGGTCATAGGTGAACTCCGTCCAGGTAAGTGCTGACAAATCTGCCCCCTGAGCGACGACGGTCTTTGCAGCGTCCTTCATGGCGACCGCTGGGCGTTCCCTCGGCCACTCGGCGTCCATAGTCACCTTCGAGAAGCTCCGCGTCCCGATGTCCCTGCCGGCAATCGCCTTATCCTGGACGCTGAACATCATCCAGTTTTCGCCGACAGGGTCAGCATACCAGATGAACCAGGCCCCGGACTTGTCGCTGTTCTGCCAGTCGGAGGTAAGGCGCATGGTGAGCGAATTGCGTTCATCCACGGGCGCCATGCGCCACAGCACGGCATCGCCGAAGTTCTTCTTTGCCTCCGGCCA
>CAYPKL010000212.1:0-3280 GCA_964411285.1 uncultured Rikenellaceae bacterium | reverse complement strand
TTCATCTCGGCTGTAATTATTGGCCTGAAGCTTATAATCGGGGATTTCATCTTCTTCAATATAATCATCCAGAGTGAACTCTTCGTGATCTTTATCTGGTTCCTCGTATAGTTCTTCGAGCTCATCCCCGTTATTAGCGTCCTCTTCCGCCTCTTCCGTTCCTTCTTCGAGCGCTGGATTTTCTTCGAGTTCCTTTTTAATGCGCTGCTCAATCTGTAAAGTAGGTACCTCCAGGAGCTTGATCATCTGGATTTGTTGTGGTGAAAGTTTCTGAAGCAGTTTTTGCTGCAACTTTTGATTTAACATCCCCGTTACGTTTTAGACTGGCAGCTGATTATTTCCGGATTAAAATTCTGCATTTTTTGGAGTTCTTGGGAAAGGAATTACATCCCTGATATTTGACATCCCTGTCATGAACAGGATCATTCGTTCAAAACCAAGGCCAAAACCGCTATGTGGCGCTGTTCCGAATTTTCTCGTTTCGAGATACCACCACAGATCTTTATCAGGCAATTTTAATTCTTTGATCCTGTCCAGTAATTTTTCATACGATTCTTCTCTCTGCGATCCGCCGATAATTTCTCCAATTCCCGGGAAAAGCACATCCATGGCCTTTACTGTTTTGCCGTCATCATTCTGCTTCATATAGAAGGCCTTTATTTCTTTTGGATAATCGGTAAGGATAACAGGCCGTCTGAAATATTCCTCAACAAGGTATCTTTCATGTTCAGCCTGCAGATCACGACCCCATCCCACCGGATATTCCCAGTTTTTACCGGCAGCTGTTAAAATATTAACAGCTTCAGTATAAGTAATTCTGACAAATTTATTTTCAAGTACGAATTTCAACCTTTCCAGAAGTCCTTTATCAATCATATTGTTGAGAAACTCAAGGTCTCCACGGCAATTATCAAGTGCATAACCAATAAGATATTTCACGAACTCCTCGGCAAGGTCCATATTATCTTTAAGATCATAAAAAGCCATTTCAGGTTCAATCATCCAGAACTCGGCAAGATGCCTTGGCGTGTTTGAATTTTCAGCCCTGAAAGTCGGACCAAAAGTATAAATCTCACCCAGAGAAAGTGCCCCGAGTTCTCCTTCAAGCTGGCCTGATACTGTCAGATTGGTTTCCTTACCGAAAAAATCATTGCTGAAATCGATTTTGCCTTCAGCATCAGCTGGAATATTCTTTTTAAGGTCAAACGTGGTAACATGAAACATCTCACCGGCTCCTTCAGCATCGCTGCCAGTAATAATAGGAGTATGCAGATAATAGAAGCCTTTGTCGTTAAAGTATTTGTGTATGGCAAAAGCAATTGCGTGCCTTATCCTGAAAACAGCGCTGAAAGTATTGGTCCGGAATCTCAGATGGGCATGCTCTCTCAGAAACTCCATGGAATGACCTTTTTTTTGCAGCGGGTATGTTTCTGAATCACATTTCCCGTATAATTCTATTTTCCCGGCATTTATTTCGATGGTCTGCCCCTGTCCCTGCGATTCGACAAGCTTTCCGGTAACTCCGATACAGGCTCCTGTGGTGATATCTTTAATCAGGCTTTCTTCAAATAACGCTGTATCAACAACTATCTGAATGTTTTCTATTGTCGATCCGTCGTTAAGTGCAATAAATGCAATATTCCTGTTGCCTCTTTTCGTCCTTACCCATCCTTTAACAAGAACATCACTTTCAAGTTGAGGCGATAATAGAAGATCTTTGATTTTTAATCGTTTCATTCTTAGAATTACATTTTTAAAAAATTCCCCCCGCAAAAATAGTAAATTGTTTTTGTGCAATGGTTCTCGTCGTGTCAGATTATTCAGAGAAAAGTCATAATAATTACTGAATAAAATAGTTATAGTAATGATATTTAAGTCAAAGGAGCATTGTTGATTCCTATTCTTCTAAAAACTCTTTTGATTTGGAAATATTACTTTTCCTAAAAGATTTCAATATCTTTTTCAACTATGAAAACAGACATTACTGCCAGTTTGAAAAATAGGAAAATCTGAATAACTTTGAGTAAATAAAAGTAAAAACTTAAGCTGCCATGGAAGAAAACAAAAAACTGATAGTTGTACCCTGGGATTTCACATCTGTTGCTGAAAATGCCCTGGCCCATGCTGTTAAAATCGGCCGGATGATCGGAAATGATATTTGTCTTTTGCATATAATTGAACCCGAAATAAAGCCCAAAACTGCTGGAGAGAAAAAGGCACTCATGAATCATCTTGCAAAAGAAAACAGTACCAGGTATAATATTAACATTTCTTCCCAGATCGCAAAAGGCAGCATTTTCACTGCAATAGCTGAATTTGTTAACTCACAGGATACTGCCCTTGTTGTAATGGGAACGCATGGGATGGTCGGTATGCAAAAACTCACCGGAAGCTGGGCTCTGAAAGTCATTGTCAAATCGAAGGTACCGTTTATTGTTGTTCAGGATCCTCCTTCAGAAAATGAAAGGTATCACAATATAGTCTTCCCGCTTGATTTCAGAATTGAATCAAAGGAAAAACTGGGAATGGCAATATTCATGGGAAAATACTTTGATTCAAAAATTCATCTGCTCAGAACAAACACCGTTGATAAAAGCCTTACCAGGAAAACGAACATTAATCTGAATTTTGCAGTTAAATACTTAATTCAGAATAATATAGATTATGAGATCCATGTAGTTCAGCGTGGTAAATTCGCTCAGCAAACCATCGACTTTGCTAATACGATAAATGCAGATCTCATTCTGATAATGACTACCAAGGATATTTCGCTGGCCGATTACGTTCTGGGAGCCTCTGAACAATATATAATTGCAAACAGTTCCAAAATACCTGTCTGCTGCGTTAACCCCAGAGCATCATTTGCAAAAGTCGGACAGTTCATGTACGGATAATATATTCTTGCCTGATTTTTTAATTTCATTTTAAAGGTTAATTAAATCTCAGGGAAAAGATCTCGGAATCCTTTAAAACAAATCTCAAACGTACAATTTGTCCCTCCAGCGATGAGAGGTCACTGCTATTCTCCCATGATACAGTCCGTTCAATTGTATCACCGAAAATTGGAAGGCACTCCGCCAGAGTAAATCCTGGTATTGGTTTATAGTTTACATCCATAAATTCAACCCTGATATCTCCTGCTGCAGAGGAAGAAAAATTAATAATGAGTTTGTTACCTGTGAAAGTAAGGGGTTTTGTAACAATTTCTCCCCCACTAATAGGTGCTGTAACAGAAACAAAACCATCAATTCGCATAGTATAACGCCGAAGAACACTGCTG
>CAYPKL010000211.1:0-5477 GCA_964411285.1 uncultured Rikenellaceae bacterium | reverse complement strand
AGGTTCCTCCCGGGAGTAATCTCAGCCCTTTCGAAAATTTCTGCGGAAACAGATTATGAACTGGTTCTGGTAACAAACCAGGATGGTCTTGGAACGGAATCTTTCCCGGAGGATACTTTCTGGCCGCCACATAATAAAGTTATTCAGATACTCGAAGGAGAGGGTATTAGTTTTGCTGAAATATTTATTGACAGGTCACTCCCTCACGAAAATGCTCCTACCAGAAAGCCGGGCACTGCAATGCTCACAAAATATCTGGCAAAAGGAATTGATCTTGATTCTTCTTTTGTCATCGGAGACAGAATAACAGATATTCAGCTGGCAAAAAATCTGGGATGCAAAGCTATATACATTAGCGCTAATAAACATCCTGATGCCATTTTCAATACCACAGACTGGAATGATATTTACAGATACCTGAAATTAATCCCAAGGATAGCATCGGTGGAACGCAGGACCAATGAAACTTCCATAACAGTTGAAATAAACCTTGATGGTACCGGAAAAAGTTCTGTCAATACCGGTCTGGGCTTTTTTGATCATATGCTTGAACAGGTAGCAAAACACGGTGAGACTGATCTTACAGTTATTGCCAGCGGTGATCTCAGGGTGGACGAACATCATACGATAGAAGATGTAGCAATTGCATTGGGAGAATCTGTTTCAAAGGCTTTGGGAAGCAAGAAAGGTATTGAAAGGTACGGATTTTTGCTGCCTATGGACGATTCCCTTGTACAGGCAGCCATTGATTTCAGCGGCAGATCATGGCTGTTATGGGATGTAGTTTTCACCCGGGAGAAAATCGGTGATGTCCCTTCCGAGATGTTTTTTCATTTTTTTAAATCATTCTGCGACAACTCAGGTTGTAATCTGAATATCAAAGCAGAAGGAGAAAACGATCACCATAAAATTGAAGCGATATTTAAGGCATTTGCCAAAGCGCTTAAAATGGCTGTCAGAAAAACTGATAATTATAAGTTACCTACAACAAAAGGCAGGTTATGATAGTAATACTGAAATATAATGCAGGAAATATCATGTCGGTCAGTAACGCACTTAACAGGCTTGGATATGAAAACAAAGTGACTGATGACCATAAAGAGATTCTCTCAGCTGAAAAAATCATAATTCCTGGCGTCGGCGAAGCAAACTCAGCAATGAAGTATCTCAGATCAGCAGGATTGGATAAATTAATAGCATCCCTTACTCAGCCGGTCCTCGGAATTTGCCTTGGACTTCAGCTGATGTGTAATTTTTCGGATGAAGGTAAAACTGAATGCCTGGGCATTTTTAAGACTATGGTACATAAGTTCCCTCCACTTGAAAAAGTACCTCATATGGGTTGGAACAATTTTACCTCGCTTAAAGGTGATCTTTTTAAAGAAGTCACCCCTTTTGAGGATGTTTACTATGTACACAGTTACTATGCAGAAATAACATCCGACACATCGGCTGTTTGTGATTATATAGTTCCATTCAGCGCAGCGTTGCAGAAGGACAACTTTTATGCGACACAATTCCATCCTGAAAAATCTGCTGATACAGGTGTCAGAATTCTGAATAATTTTCTGAATTTATGAGAATCATTATTGCTATTGATATCATTGATGGTAAGTGTGTCCGTCTTACAAAAGGGGATTACTCAACAAGTAAAATCTACAGTGAAAATCCAATTGATATAGCGAGGAAGGTGGAGGATCACGGGCTTAAATATCTTCATCTTGTCGATCTGGACGGAGCCAGAAACAAAAGGGTAATAAACTACCGGGTACTGGAAGCTATAACAGCTGCCACATCATTGAAAATTGACTTCGGAGGAGGCATAAGAACCTCAGATGAGCTTAATGCTGTCTTTAATTCGGGTGCAAGCCAGGTAACCTGCGGAAGTATCTCAGTAACAGACAGGGATCTTTTTCTTCAATGGTTAAAAGAATTTGGTCCTGAAAAAATAATATTGGGAGCCGATTCCGTGAACAGAAAGATATCTACCGGAGCATGGATGGAAAATACTGATAATGATATAATTAAATTCATTGGTGACTATTGCAGCAAAGGAATTAAGTATGCAATTTGTACCGATATTGAAAAAGATGGGATGCTTAAGGGTCCGGCAATTGGCTTATATGAAGAAATAATCACTATCCCAGGTATAAATCTGATTGCCAGCGGAGGTATTACCTCTGTTAATGACATTTTACAGTTATCAGAAATTGGCTGCGAGGGTGCAATAATCGGGAAAGCTCTGTATGAAGGTTTATTGAACTTAAAAGAACTAAGCAGGCTATGTTAAAAAAGAGAATTATACCATGTCTTGATATCAGAGATGGAAGAACTGTCAAGGGGGTGAACTTTGTTGATATCCGTGATGCGGGAGATCCCGTGAAACTTGCAAAGGAGTATGTTAAGCAGCGTGCTGACGAGCTTGTTTTCCTCGACATAACCGCAACTGTAGAGAAAAGGAAAACATTTGCTGAACTTGTCAGGAGAATCGCATCCGAAATTAATATCCCCTTCACGGTGGGAGGAGGCATTGATTCAATCGGAGATGTTGGTCTGCTTATCAAAGCCGGTGCTGATAAGGTAAGCATCAACTCTTCGGCTGTAAGAAAGCCCGGATTAATTTCTGCTATTTCCGGGGAATTCGGCAGCCAGTGTGTGGTGGTTGCAATAGACACGTATCATATTAATAATGAGTGGACCGTGTTCGTTGATGGAGGGCGTACCCCTACATCTTTAAAGACTATTGACTGGGCGATCAGAGCTGAAAAACTCGGTGCAGGTGAGATTCTTCTCACATCCATGAATGCTGATGGAACTAAATCGGGATTTTCAATTGAAATTACAAAGGAGGTAAGCCAAAGGCTTAATATCCCTGTTATTGCTTCAGGAGGAGCCGGAACCATGGAACATTTCATGGAGGTTTTCACTAAAACCTCCTGCAGCGCCGCACTGGCGGCAAGTATTTTTCATTTCGGCGAGATATCGATCCCTGATCTGAAAGAGTATCTGTCAACAAGAAATATTAACATAAGGCACTAATATCACCTCCGCATCTCTCAATCGTCCTCACCCCTAAAGCCCCTTAAAGGGACTTATTTTAGCCCCCTTTCAGGGGGGTGGGGGTTAAACAAAAATGAGATCAACAGAGCGTAAAAATAAGAATTATGAATCAACTAGATTTTACTAAAAGCAACGGCCTGGTTCCGGTTGTAATCCAGGATTACACAACGC
The DNA here is from genome assembly GCA_964411285.1 of uncultured Rikenellaceae bacterium. Classification (GTDB taxonomy): domain Bacteria; phylum Bacteroidota; class Bacteroidia; order Bacteroidales; family VadinHA17; genus LD21. The sequence continues at coordinate 2,246 of CAYPKL010000211.1, read as the reverse complement.
TACAGGTGTTAATGGTCGGTTACATGAATACAGAGGCCCTGGAAAAAACCCTGAATGAAGGAAAGGTTACCTTTTTCAGCCGAAGTAAAAACCGTCTCTGGACAAAAGGAGAAACATCAGGTAATTTTCTGTTTGTTAAAGAAATAACAGAAGACTGTGACAACGATTCATTACTGATCAAGGTAAATCCGGCCGGTCCTGTCTGCCATACGGGCAGAAAATCATGCTTTGGGGAAGAATCAGTCAAAGGTTTTACATATGAACTGGAAAACATTATCAATCAGAGAATTAACGATGAAGTACCGGATTCATACACCAACAGGCTGTTTAAAAAAGGAATAAACAAAGTTGCCCAAAAAGTCGGGGAAGAGGCGGTTGAGCTGGTAATAGAAGCCAAAGATGATAATCCGGACCTGTTCAAAAACGAGGCAGCTGATCTGCTTTTTCATTTTCTGATCCTGCTTAAAATAAAAAAGATATCCTTTTCAGATATAGAACAAATCCTTATATCGAGGCACAAAGGGTAATAACCCGAAATCCCCCTAAAGAGGACTTACAAAATAGCCGTAATTTTTTAAGCCCCCTTTAGGGGGTTGGGGGCGAAGAATCTTTGCGACATTTGTGGTTAAAAGGAATCTATTTAGCCAATACTTGAGTAAATAAAATCCATGTTTTTTGAATATTTTGTTAATTTTTTATTTGTTTTATAAAAAATACATTAATTTTGTGAGCCAATAAAGCGAAACAATGAATATTGTGTACAATAATTTCTTTTCTTCTTTTTACTTCTTTTTTTACTTTAAAAAGAGATAAGGGGATTTTTGTATACATAATAAAATAATATGTGAAAGCAAGGGTCCCCAGACGGGGGCCCTTGCTTTTTTAATAAACTGTGTAAAATGAAAATAGCAATTCAGGGAGAATCAGGATGTTTTCACGAAGTCGCTGCCCGGCAGTTTTTCTGTTATGATACAATTGATATAATTCCATGTTCAACATTTGACATGACTCTGAAGGCAGTGAAGGACGGCATTGCTGACCTGGCCATGATGGCTATTGAGAATGCACGGTCGGGCAGCATCCTGTACAACTATACCCTGATCAGGGAATCGGGACTGAAAATGCTAGGTGAACATAATCTGAGGATTGTACAGAATCTTATGGCGCTGCCCGGCCAGACAATAAACGACATAAAACAGATAAGGTCACATCCTATTGCATTGTCGCAATGCATGACCTTCCTTAACAAGTATCCCGAAATAATTCTCGTGGAAGCTGACGACACTGCAGGAAGCGCAAAGCTCATTTCAGAACATAAGCTTAAAAAGATAGCGGCCATTGCATCATCCAAATCAGCAGAGATTTATGGTCTTGAGATTATTGCTGCCGGAATCGAGACTTATAGAAAGAACTATACCAGGTTCCTGGTTATTGGAAGTGAAGAGAAGGGGAATAGAGACGGTAATAAAGTATCAATCTGTTTTGCCACAGGTCACAAACCAGGCTCACTCGCCGCTGTACTGTTAAAGCTGGCAGAAATGAATATAAATCTTTCAAAGATACAATCAGTTCCCAGGCTGAATGGTGACTGGGAATACATGTTTTATCTGGATCTTGAACTACCCCCTGATGCTGATTTGGATCTAATCCGGGTTGTTCTGTCAAAAGATACAAGTAATCTGGAAATTCTCGGTATTTACAATAAAGGAGATATGCTGTATGAAAGTTAAGCCGGCTGAAAGAACCACTCTGGTACAGGAGTACTATTTTTCGCAGAAATTAAGACAGATTGAGGAGATGCGGAAAACGGGAGCTGATATAATTAATCTGGGAATTGGAAGCCCCGATCAGCCACCATCGGAAAATACAATTTTACGTCTGGCTTCTGAAGCGGAAAAGCCAAATGTCCATGGGTACCAGAGCTATGTAGGGATACCTTCATTACGAAAGGCATTCGCGGAGTGGTACCTGAAGTATTTCAAAGTAAGACTCGACCCGGAAAGCGAGATCCTTCCGCTGATGGGAAGCAAGGAAGGTATAATGCACATCAGTCTGGCTTTCATTGATCCCGGAGATGAAGTGCTTGTCCCTGATCCCGGTTATCCCACATATTCTTCAGTGACCAGGCTTGTCGGTGGAAAAGTCAGATACTATAACCTTGAAGAGAAAAGCGGATGGCTTCCGGATCTTGATCTAATCGAAAAAAACGATTTAAGCAGGACGAAGCTTATGTGGGTCAACTATCC
>CAYPKL010000210.1:0-4834 GCA_964411285.1 uncultured Rikenellaceae bacterium | reverse complement strand
TAATGCCCAGGAAAAGCGCAGAATAATTGTGGACAGTCTCGTAAAAAAGACTATTGTAAAAACAAACATAAGGTATAATCAGTCAGGGCGTCCCCTGCTCCTGGATATATATTATCCACCGGATTTTAAAGGTGAGTCCTTACCTTGTATTATATGGATTCATGGAGGCGCATTAACGGATACCTCTTTAAAGAAAGACTATGATTTAATTCGCTGGGGAACTTCTCTTTCGGCCATTAATGGCTTTATTGCCGTATCTGTTGATTACAGATTGCTTGGTGAGACCCCCTTACCTGCAGCAATGGAGGATTGCGCTACAGCCATTCGTTTCCTGAAGGCCCACGCCGGACAATATCGCATTGATACCACAAGGATAGGAGTTGCCGGCGAATCGGCCGGCGGATATCTGGCAGGATTTTGTGCTTTTGCCGGAAGCAATGACCAGTTTAAATCAAAAGACTGGGAAAACTATTCAAGCCGGATAAATTGTGCCGTATTATGGTATCCGGCAACAAATCATAAAGGCTTTTATATGTTAGATTATATTTCTGATGACGATGTTCCTGTGATGCTCATTCATGGCGACAATGATAGACTTGTACCTATATGCCATTCTTATCTCATAGAAAAAAGCTGTAAAGACAATAATGTACCGGTAGAAATGGAAGTTATTAAAGGCGCTGACCATGGGTTTTTCGTCAACCTTTCAGATCCGGCCGGAAAGTTTGATTTATACAGGAAAAATATGGAAACAGCTGTTTACCTGACCATTGACTATTTTAAGAGGAGGTTCTGTTTGAAATAACTTTGAAAAGGTTAAAAAGGAATTATTCTGAAAAATAAAGTCAACGGGAAAATTGACTTTGGAACTCCCATAGTGTAACTTTGAAACAGGCTCAATATAATAAGTCATATGAAACCATGAAAAACAACCGTAGAAATTTTATAAAGAAAAGTGTTTCGTTAACAGCAGCTTTTTCAATTGGTGGATTAAGCGTCTCCGCCGGATCTGATACAGAGAAGAACAATTTTAAAGCTCCCAAATCAGTTAAATGGCCCCTTGCAGAAGGACCCGATACGCCAAAGCTTTGTGTGGGAGGCAGCTCTGATGATAAACAGATGAAGCTAATAAAACAGATGGGGATTGATCATGTTCTTCTGGGAGGTCCCACGATTCCATGGAAAACAGAAGGTCTGCGAGCCATAATGGATAAATATAAAGCAAATGGTTTAACAGTTATTAATATGATGATTGGCGGGCACAATAACGCTATATATGGCAGGGAGGGACGTGATGAGGATATTGCCAAAATTAAGGAATCGATCGTTGCAGCAGGAGCTGCCGGCCTTCCCGTTATTGAGTATAACTGGTATGTCGACAGGCTCGTGGAAGGCTACTATGAAAAGAAAGGACGAGGGGGGTCAGGTGTTACAGCTTATGATTATGCTCCGGTAAAAGATCTGCAGGCGAAACCGGAAACAGGCACATTTACTGCTGAACAAATCTGGGATAATATTACATATTTTCTTAAAGCTGTTATTCCTGTTGCAGAGAAGGCGGGAGTTCGTCTGGCTCTGCATCCTAATGATCCTCCTGCTGCCATCAGCCACGGATCCCCGCAAATTATGGCAACTTATGAAGGATGGAAAAGGTTGCTCGATATTGTTAAAAGCCCGGCCAACGGTATGACATATGACCCGGGTGTCTGTAAAGAAATGGGCTTGGATCCTGTGGAGGTGCTTCGTTATATGGGATCAAGAGACCAGATCAACCATGCTCACTATCGGAATGTTACCACCCAGGAGCCCTTTAACAAATATGAAGAGGTTTTCTTTGATGTCGGAGAAATCAATATGTTTGCAGTTATGCAGGAGTTTTTTAAGGTTGGATACACAAGAGGCATCTATCCTGAGCATCCCCGCTTTTTTACAATCGATGCAGAATTCCCGGGATATGTAGCCGGGAGAGGATATGCCGGCGGGGGAGGGAATACAGGTCAGGTCTATAACGTTGCCTATGCCCGGGCAATGATGCAGGCAGTCCAGTCGTTATAGTTTATTTTGAGAATAAAGAGATAATATTAAAACATACATTATGAATACTATCAACCGCAGGAGTTTCCTGAGAACCTCCGTCATCGGAGGAGTTGCCGCCTCTTTTATGGGGCCCCTGAGCGCTTTCCCATCTTATGATAACCCCGGGAATTTATCCTCAAGTGTAGCCATTACAACAGGCACCAACAGGGCTGACATGGCATTCCGTGCCCTGCAGCCATACTCGAAGCAGATCAAAGAAGCTATCGGTAAACGCCGGGTGATTCTCAAACCAAATATGGTATCAACCGAGGTGCCTTTATGTGCAACACATGTCGATACTATGGAAGGAATCCTGGAATTTCTAAAATCGATAAAAAAGCTGGATAATGTAATCATTGCCGAGTCTGCAGGTAACGCACCTGCATTTGAAGGATTCAGCAACTATGGATATAACAGTCTGTTAAACAAATATCCGGTAAAAATGGTTGACCTCGATACCGAAGGATCTGAGGTACTCTATGTGTTTGATGAAAAAGATTTCAAACCCCATCCGGTACGGTTTTCCAAAATGATTCTCAGCCCTGATTCTTACGTAATTTCTGTGGCGAGGATGAAAACGCATAATCTGGCAGTTGTCACACTCTCACTTAAAAATATTGTATTTGGTTCACCTGTAAAAGACATTGGATTCAGGCTTGGAACCAAAAACAAAGAGGGTATAAAAAGCGATAAACCTGTTGTACACGGGAGCGGCAGCAGAGGGATCAATTATAATCTTTACAGCCTTGCATCCCGGGTGCATCCGCACCTTGCCGTCATTGACGGATTCGAGGGGATGGAAGGTAACGGCCCGAGGCTTGGAACTCCCGTTGACCACAGGGTATGTGTAGTCAGCACCGACTGGTTTGCAGCTGATCGTGTGGCTGTTGAGCTGATGGGTGTTGATTTTGGTAAAGTCGGTTATCTTAACTATTGTGCCCAGACAGGATTGGGAACAACCGATTTAAATAAGATAGAAATTGTCGGGGAAAGCATAAGTGATCATGTGAAGCAATACAAGCTTCATGAAAATATTGAACAACAGCTGATCTGGATGAAACCGACTGTATGACCCGGAATTCTATTAAAGGTTCAAGTCGCAAATGCTAACGCCAAAAACTTATTTATTTCTTCGCATCAGGAAACAGATCGTTGATAAGGTTTACAGTATGTTCCACTAATATCTGGCCCCCCTCAGGACTTACAAGGTCACTTTGTATAACAGCACTGTAACCGCCGCCCTTAAGAGCCTTTTCTGTAGGCAGGTATGACCCATTTCCGGCTGCCAGCTGGATAATAAATGTCTGAATAGCATTGCTCCTGGCCTGGATTCGAAGCGCGTAATCGGTAAATAATTCAAATTCATTCGTACAAATGACCACATCCCCTATACGCAGAACATGTACCTCGGATTGTATAGTCGGATTAGGATTAATCTTCTGGTTATCATAACGTTTAACTACATCTCTATTCCAGGTCATCCGTGCTAACTGTTGGTCGGCTGCTTTTGGATCTGTGGTAATAAGCGCTGCTGCATTATCACGTTCTGCTTTTGATATCTCGTATTCCTGTTCAGTTACCAGCCTCATAGGCAAAGTAATTGTTTCAGTTTTATGAGTTAATTGTATATCATTATAACGATCCTGCTCTACAGTTTCATAAGCCTCTTCGACGGCCAGGAAAATACGTCTGGCAATTTCATCCAGTCTTGACAGGTTTCGCAGCTTAATCATTCTTTCTTCTGCAGCCTTCCGGTACAAGGGTCGTGGGGACTGATCGCCGGCAGCACTTATCCATCCAAGGACAACAAGGTCAGGACCAAAACGTTGTTTTAGCCTTTCACGAACAGGATGCCAGTAGTCAGCATTGACTGCTGATCTGCCTTCAACTTCCTGTGCTGTACAACCGACATCAACTGTCATAGCAATCAGTTTTCCGCTTGTATCCCAGAAAAAAAGCATGTTTACATCATGATCTTCAATACTTTCCATATTCCGGAATTCAGGTACATTGGTTTTCCCATACATAACAGCTGATCCATCAGCATAAACAGTTCTTCTGTTATAAGCAATCGCTGCATGACTCATTCCCCATGATACATTTCCCTGGCGACGATCTTTCCAAGCTTTAACAATAGCTTCAACTATACGTTTGACAAAGAATGCGTTATATTCATCAACCTGTAAAACACCTTCTTTAGGGATCTCATATCTGAAAGAAGAATATATGTCATTTTCCATGACCGGTGCCGTGTGAGTATGTGTTGCGTTCAGAAATATTTTCATTACATCGAAGCCGGAAATTTGTTTCTTTACTTCATCGCGAACCATGTTAAGCACTTCAGCTGGTATCCCAACGACATCACAGGATACCATTATTGCTGTATCGAGTGAACGATTCCCGTCACGTGATTCAAGGGCAATGACATTAGCTGTCAGGGGAGTTTCAATGGTCTGTGCAATACGCAGGTGGAACTGCCCTGAAAGTGCCACAGGCAATGAAGGAGTTATGTCAGCAGTGGCTGTCCCGATCAGCAATTCACCGGCAATCAGGTTTGTTGAACTGCATAGTGATGCAATGTAGAGGAATACCACAATTCTTTTTAATGGATTTTTACTTCTTTCTGTTTTCATAAGAATCCTGTTTTGAAATCATGTATAAATAAATCCGGACTTTTTGAAAAAACATTACAGGCTTTGTATTAAATAATACATTGACTGGTATTCGTTTCCTATTTAAAATGTAAAAACTCCGTCTT
>CAYPKL010000209.1:0-9034 GCA_964411285.1 uncultured Rikenellaceae bacterium | reverse complement strand
ATTCCCAGTTTATCGAGCATAGCCTGAATATTCAATTCAACGGGGTCATTGTTCGAAATAAACCGGATGATTTCTTTTGTAAGTATCTCTTTACCGTCATCGCCTTTGAGATCTGAAAGACCGTCGGTATAACATACAATTTTCGAATAATCAGCGATTCCGAGGGTCTCTTCCTTAACAGGAGGTATCTCATCGAGCATGCCAATGCCTACACACAATGAATTGAGGTGGGTGATTTTTCCGGTGACGGTATTGTAAAGAACAGGAGGATTATGACCGGCATTGATATATTCCAGAATACCACTCTCCCGGTCATAGCGTGCCACGAAGAAAGTTATGAATTTTTCCCCGGAAGCGTTGGTTATGATGATTGTATTAAGCTTCTGAATCAGCTCAGGGAGTCCAATATTGCAAGTAAACAGAGCCCTGAGACTTGCCTGGAAATTTGACATCAGGATTGCTGCCGATATTCCTTTTCCTGAAACATCAGCAATGCAGAAGCCTGTTTTTCCTTCGGATAAGCTTATGCAATCATAATAATCACCACCGACTTCAAAATGAGGATAATAAAATCCCTTTATTGCCAGTTTTTCATCAGCCGGCAGGGCTTTATTATCCGGTATCAGCTTCTGTTGAATTCTGGCTGCCAGTTCCAGCTCTTTTTTGATGGCTGCCTGACGGAGACTTTCTTTGGTCAGCCTGATGTTTTCAATGGCAACAAGGATTATGCTGGAGATTGTCTGGACAAAATTAAGGTGTTTGATAACTGGGCTCACTCCTTCGCCTTCTTCTTCAATGTCGCCAATAAGGACAAAAGAAAGCGGTACGGAGTTATTATAGACGGGAATAATTATCTCAACGCCATCGATTCCTGTAATTTCATCTCTGAAAGCAGTTTTGGTAAATTTCAGAAGATCAGTCTCCACATTGATCTCTGTAGTGTATCTTTCAGGGAACCCGCCATTAAGGAGGCATTCCCAGTTGTCAGAGTGTTTGAAAATGAGTATTTTCCCAATTCCAAGGCTGTTCCTGAGAATTGATTCGTACTTTGAAAGAAGCTCTTCTGTAGGAAGGTTCGCATTGATTGACAGTGTAATGTCAAGCAGTGCATCCAGTTTAAATCTGGATAACCGTAACCTGTCCGGTGAAGACTTTTTGATTTTCATCAGTATGTCAGATTATTTCGGATTGTCGATTCCGGATTTATAAATCCAAAATCTCAAATCCGCAATCCGAAATTGCTAAAATTACAATTTAGCTCTCTCAATATATGTTCTGGAGCTGGTGTCGATCCTGATTTTATCTCCGGCATTAATAAAAAGAGGGACCATTATAGTACCTCCTGTCTCTATCTTTGCCGGCTTCAGGGTATTTGTTGCCGTATCACCCCTGAGACCCGGTTCTGTATAAGTAACCTCCATCACAACAAACTGAGGAAGATCGACACTCAGAATCGTCTCTGTGTCGGCATGTACGACCACCTCAACATTCTGACCTTCTTTCAGAAATTCATGGCTGTCAATCAGTTCTTCGGTGACGTGGATCTGTTCAAACGTTTCAAGATGCATAAAATAATATCCCATGTCATCGTGATAAAGATACTGAAAGGGACGTCTTTCCACTCTTGCCACATTAACCTTTGTCCCCGATGAAAACGTATTATCGATAACTCTGCCCGTCTTTATACTTCTTAGTTTAGTCCTGACGAAAGCGGGTCCTTTACCCGGTTTTACATGCTGGAACTGAACTATTGTATAAAGGTCATCATTATACTCGATAACCAAACCATTCCTGAAATCTGCTGTGCTTGCCATAAATTTTTCCGTTTTTCAATAAATTATTATTATTCTTTCTTCCTCGTTTCAAGCGGATATTTCAATCCTTCATAATGGGTGATCTCGGCTGAAAAGGAACCCACAAAGATATCAAAACGGACCTTAACCGGTAAATAATTTTTATCTGCTGAAAACCAGAACGATACATCATCCTCTGTTTTAAACAGTCTGCCTTTTTCTGTCACCGGATTAAATTTAAGACATTTTATTTTGCCAACTCTTGTTCTGATTTCATCAATCCCAAGATACCTGAGCCGGATGGGATAATACTCATCAGTGAACCATGTCATTATCGTTATCATATCTCCTTTTTTCAGATTGGAGGTATTTGGAAGATGGTGATTTCTGAAAAAATAAAAGCAGGACAGTATATCATGAATACCCTGTTCTGTTATGTGAATTCCGGTAAGATTACTTGTAAGTATTGCCGAATCAGCCCTTGAATGATGATCGAAGACCACTTCATTATATCTTTTATACCTGCCTTCCTGAACATTTCTTATTGAAAAGACCGGAAGTTCGGTAACCGGATCGATATAGCTTTCATAAATATCCTTTACCCTGAAGACAGCATCTGCCATTCCTGTTGTCTTTCCCACGAAGATGCTGTGGTATGTCTCTTTTTCCCCGAAAGTATCAGCTTTAAGTTCCAGTGTTGCCACTCCTCCCTGAACCACTCCGTAGTGTATCGCATAACTGATTTTCTCTCCCGGAAGGTATGAAACCTCCTGTCCTGAAATATAAAAGGGGACAAGAAAAACAATAATTAAAAATTTCAACCGGTTCATACTTTTTACTGCTTTAGTCTTTTATGCTGACAGGCAAATTATTTGCCAAGAATATTCTTTTTTGGAGTGGAAGTAATAAAATCTTTAAGATAATATGGTTCAAAATACGCAACATCTTCAAACTTTCCGGCTTCAAGTAATTTATATGCAGGTTTATACATAAAGGCAGCTGATATTCTGAATTCATCAGCAAACACAATATTTTTTCTTTTAAGTACATGGCTGCATTTTAATGCCCCGTCACCAAAAAACAGTATTCTGACCGGTTCCGGAATTTCCGTAAAAGTCTTTTCATCAATAATCTCTGCTGAAATATCTTTTACTGTCTTACCATCAGACGTATATACCGAATAATAGACTTCCATCCGGCGTGCATCAAGCATTGGCGCAAACAATGATGTGTTATCAACGCCGTATTTCTCTTTAATATTGTCTGTTATCCCGCAAAACATAGCAAGAGTGGTCTCTATGCCGATCAGAGGTACGGATGCTGCGTAGGCGATCCCTTTTGCGGTTGAGACCCCTATACGGAGACCGGTATATGATCCCGGCCCCTTACTCACAACTACAGCATCGAGATTCCCGGCACTTATCCCGGCCTGTGAAAGAAGATCACTGATGAATATTGTAAGCTGTGAGGCGTGTGACTTGTTTTCACTGCTCTCCCTCAAAGCGACAACACCGTTGCTGTCGCACAGAGCAACAGAACAAAGGGCTGTTGATGTTTCAAGGCAGATTATCATATTGCATGAGGAACAGCATGTCTATTTAACTGAAAAAAGAACATCTTTTTTCACAATTTCTATCAGCGAACTGTCAGCCAGTTTTTTACTGATGGCGCTGAAGGGTGCAGAAATTACCTTATCGCCCTCCGAAACTCCTGAAAGGATTTCAATGTAGTTGTTATCCTGAATTCCTGTTTTAACATCTCTGGCACGCACCCGTTCACCGTCAACAACGAAGACAATAGTTCTGATGTCTTCATCCGATGGTGTGGAAACAACTTTTGTAGTATCTGTCCTTGTTGTCACTGACTGAATCGGAACGGAAACAATTCCTGATTTCGTCTCGGTCTGTATTTCAACTGTAGCAGACATTCCGGGCCTGAGAGGATGACTCTCCCCTTTACCTGACAGATCCTTGTATGAATCGGGCAGTACGAGGATTTTAACATCAAAATTTGTTACCTGGTCGGCAGATACACCGGTAGTTTTAGCTGAATTTGCTATTTCAGTTACAGTTCCGATGAATTTATAATCGGGATATGCATCAACTTCAATTGTTGCCGTATCGCCTAGCTTGACGCTTGGAATATCATTTTCGTTAACTTCAACCTGGGCTTCCATCCTTGACAGATCAGCAACTCGAAGCATTTCCGTTCCTGCCATCAGCCCGGTTCCGGCAACCCTTTCCCCCAGTTCAACAAGAAGCATGGAGACCGTTCCTGTCATTGGTGAATAAATTGAGGTCTTGACCAGATTTTCGTTGGCTTCCTTTACCGAAGCCTGGGCGCTTACTATTGAAAACCTTGCGGCATCTACCTCAGCTTTCGCAACACTGTACGATGCTTCGGCCTGCTCAAATTCCGATTTTGATATTGTCTGCTCTTCAAATAACTGTTTTGTTCTCTTATATGAGAGCTCAGACTGCATAAACTGAGCTTCTGCCTGTGCCAGTCTTGCTCTTGCCGAGCTTATAGCTGCCAGCGATCTGTCTTTCTGGGAAATATACACATCAGGTTTTATTCTTAACAGAAGCTGTCCTTTTTCAACCTGATCCCCTTCCATGACTGTGAGTTCCACTATTTCACCTGAAACATCAGGAGTTATCTTTACCTCTTTCTCCGGCTGAATCTTCCCGTTAGCAGTTATTGTTTCAACTATTACCCTCTTTTCGGCATTCTCAACTGCTACCTTGACTGTTGCGGCTTTCCCAAACCAGCCTTGTTTTTTGCCTATAATTGCAAAAATGATCAGGATTATTACTATCGGGATCAGGATCTTAAGTACCTTGTTGGTTTTCATATATTTGTGCCTTATGGTGTGATTTATTTGTCCAGATTCAAAGGTATACCCTTGTAGAAATCAAGGACTTTTGTTTTAAAGATAAATTCATATTTTGCCTGCGCCATATCAGACTGCGCATTAAGAAGCTGCGTTTTTGAGGCGTTATAGTCAACCGGTGTAAGCATGCCGACGCTAAATTTTTGTTCAGTATAACGGAATGCTTCTTCCATTGAATTAACAGCTTTCTGACTTGCATTATATTTTTTCAGTGCAGCCACAGCATCGGTATAAGCCTGCTGGATATCTTTGTAGAGTTGTTTTTTTGTTCCTTCAAGTGCATACTGGCTGTTTTCGACAGAAAGTTTTGAGTTTGAAATATTTTTATTCACCTGCCATCCGTTCAGAATAGGAAGGCTTAGCGATACCCCCAGACCATAACTTTTATTGTTCTTCAACTGGTCTTTAAATGGCAGAAGACCCTCCACATCATTTATATATGAATATCGTGTGCCGAATGTATGGCTTAGAGAAATGCTTGGACTTCTAGCCCCTTTTGCAATTTTAAGATCATAATTACTTGCAGCAAGCCTGAGCTCTGAGCTTTTGACTTCAGGTCTGGCCTGTGCAGCAAGATTATAAATCTCATCAATATTGCCGGTGATCACGGAAGTTGCCTCAACATTAATTTCAGGGACCTTGATTTCAAATCCGGCAGGAGATTCAATTTCCAGCAGCTGTGTAAGATTCAGATATGAAATATCAAGCAGGTTCTTAACTGTTATCAGGCTAAGCTCTTCCTGAGCCGCCTGTGCCTCAATCTGCAGAAGATTCCCTTTGGCAATGCTTCCGGCATCGACCAGCTTCCTGGTTTTTTCAATCTGCTGAAGGGTTATAATAAGCTGGTTATCGTTGGCTGTTACAAGCTCTTTGTTTAGCAGAATCTGCAGGTAAGCCAGCGCAACTGACAGTGAAATGTTATCGCGGATTTTCTGCAGGTCCTGTTCCCCTGCCAGCAAATCATATTTGCTTCTCAGAATATTATTATAATTCTGCAGACCATTGAAGAGGTTTGTCCTGCCCCCAAGATAAAAATAATCTGAAAGGACAGTCTGATTATAAAACTCATAGGAATTCTGGTCAAGAGCCCGTCCGAAAGAATAATCATGCGATACTGACCCGTTAATAACAGGCAGAAGATTCAGTTTGGACTGATCATAAGCATTTTTCTGAACTTTGGTCTGGAGTACCTGCTGCTTTATCTGAATGTTATGATCGACAGCATGATTGATACATTTCTCAAGCGACCATGGTTCATCTTGTGCAAGGACTACTCCCTGGAATATAAACAAAGTGGTGATTATAAATATCAGAAACGTTTTCATTTCAAATTAATTTGTATTTAATTATCATCCGGAAGGCATATAATAATGATCCCATTTTTTTTGAAATGCTGCATCCTTTAAAATTAATCGCAGAACAGAGTACTTTTAAAAATAAGTTTACGAAGATAAACAATTAGCTTAAATGATATGCCAGTGGCAATTAAATATTTTGAATACTTTTTTTTATCAGTTATTTTGGCTGCTAAGGCTAAAATAATTATCTTGCGCGGCGTTTAAAACCAGTGAATTATGCTTAGTTATAAAGAATTAGGATTAGTGAATTCAAGTGAGTTGTTCAAGGGAGCAGTTAAAGGCGGATATGCCGTTCCTGCTTTCAATTTCAACAATCTTGAGCAGTTGCAGGCAATTATCAGCGCCTGTGTGGAGACAAAATCTCCTGTTATTCTGCAGGTATCAAAAGGTGCACGAAAATATGCCAACCAGACTTTACTTCAATATCTGGCCAAGGGAGCTGTGGAATATGCAAAAGAGCTTGGCTATGCTATTCCGATTGTATTGCATCTTGATCATGGCGACTCTTTTGAAACATGCAAATCGTGCATTGAAACAGGTTTTTCATCTGTTATGATCGACGGATCGCACTTCCCTTATGAAGAAAACGTCAGACTGACAAAGCAGGTTGTTGAGTACGCTCATCAGTTCGATGTAACAGTCGAAGGAGAACTGGGCGTTCTGGCCGGGATTGAGGATGAAGTATCATCAGAACATTCATCATACACAAGACCCGAAGAGGTTGAAGACTTTGTGAAAAAAACAGGTGTTGACTCGCTGGCCATTTCTATTGGTACATCTCATGGCGCTTTCAAATTCAAGGTGAAACCCGGTGAATTACCTCCTCCATTGCGTTTTGACATTCTCGAAGAATGTGAAAGACGTATTCCCGGCTTTCCGATCGTTCTTCATGGCGCTTCATCGGTGCCTCAGGATATTGTAGCCGAGATTAACAAATATGGCGGCAAAATGGAAAACACAGCCGGAGTTTCTGAAGACCAGCTGCGCAGAGCTGCAAAATCGGCGGTTTGCAAGATCAATATCGACAGTGATGGCCGTCTTGCAATGACAGCTGCCATCCGAAAAGTCTTCGTTGAAAAGCCCGGTGAATTTGACCCGCGTAATTACCTGGGCCCGGCGCGTGACAAGCTGAAAGAACTTTACAAGCATAAAGTTGTAAATGTACTTGGCAGTGCCGGGAAAGCATAATAGCACAATTTTCCGGACTGATTTTAGCACCCCTCTCCCGGTAAAGCGGGATCTCCCCTGAAGGGGAGAAAAATAGGTGTTCCCATAGGATTTAAAATTAGTGAAGGATTTTTTGTCCGGGGGAAAAGTAAAAGGAGTTTTCCTAAAAGTTGTTAATGTTATAATGTTCATAAGGCCAGTCAATTACAGACTGGTTTTCTTCTTACTGTTTAAAACTATTCAAAAGAGCAAAATCCGGAATAGCAGGTTTTTCTATATTAGCCGATATTTTAGGTGGTTGGTATTTGAAGAAAACCTTACATAAGGAGGATCGACTAAAGAGGACTAACAGGCTTTCGCTCATGCTTAATAACAGGGAGGCCAAAGCGCTCGGCATATACTGCAACCGTTACCGGGTGAAAAACAAGTCAGAATTTATGCGGGAGACCATAATGAAAGCAATTCTGAAAAGGTTTGAAGATGAGCATCCTACGTTATGGGAAGAATCTGAACCCACACTCTTTAACCGGAACAATCCGAAATAATCCGGTATTTTTCCTTTTCCTTTTTCCTTTTTCCTTTTTCCTTTCTCCTTTATTCTTTTTACCTCTCATAGAATAAAAAGCAGAGTCGAACGTTTTTAGGAATATGGACCATCTGCTAAAATATTTTGTTGAACCAACGAAAAGAACTCCCGGGATAATTCTTGAGCCCGGAAGGATTGCTTTTGAAGGCCGTTCGATAACTGAAAATCCAGGGGATACATATCGCCCTGTTTTTGAATGGATAACAAAATATATACAGATATGCAGGGAAGAAACCCAGATCGAATTCAGGTTTGAATATATAAATACAAGTTCAACAAAATGGATTTATAATATAATCAAGGAGATTGCCAGGATGAAAGATATTGAGAAGTATGCGAGGATCCTGTGGTATTATGAGAACGGAGATGATGATATGTGTGAGCTTGGTCTTATCCTCAGGTCACTGACGGTATGTCCCTTTTTCATTGTGGAGACTGCCGGTTTGAAAAAGAGTCCGGCCGATCCGCAATTCCTTGATGCGGTATAGGCAGGGATGACTCTTTTTTGTCAAAAATGTTCATAAATACCTTCAAACAGAAAAATTTTCTAATTTTGCAGCACCGGAAACGGGTGTATTGACCCATGGTGTAATTGGCAACACGTCGGATTTTGGTTCCGCAGAGTCCTGGTTCGAGCCCAGGTGGGTCAACAAAAGAGTGAGTGTGAGAGCGAGAGCGGGAGACTCACTCTTTTTGTTCAGGGGAAAGTACTTTGTTATTTACTTTTATAAAGCTTTGAATCTCTTTGAAGAACGTCTAAAATCCTCTTGTCATTTCGATTGTCAGGAATATAGTCTCCCTGAATTAATCCTGGGTATCCAAGCTGAACTCTAAGCTGATTTTTCCCTGAATAGTTAAGTGGATCAATTGTTACCCAGTCAACCATAGCAGAAGAAAATCCAGCCCAAAAGTATCCGGTATAAATAATTTGTTTGTCAACAGTTACTGCGAATGGTGTACCATGTATACTTTTAAACTTAAAATCATTAAGGTAGTTGGCTGTTTTTTCACTTACAGTAAAAGTATAAGTATCAGAGTTATAGGATAAAATATTATCATAAGATATTATAATAGAATCGCTTAAAATTACTGAACTATTAATTATTTTAGAAGTAGTACCAATTCTTTCAAACTCCTTTATACAATAAAATTCAAGGCCATAGCCTAGCTGACCTTCGTAATTATAGTTTTCACAACCTGAGTAAAGCAGAATTATAATTATTATGATTACTAGTCT
>CAYPKL010000208.1:0-14977 GCA_964411285.1 uncultured Rikenellaceae bacterium | reverse complement strand
GCAGGAAAATAAATTTAATCCCGTTACCCTGAAATGAAACATATTAAAGCTGTCTCTTTTTTACTTTCAGGCTTAGTTACCATTGCACTCTTTTCGCCCGACCTTAAAGGACAGTATGTCCCGGCCAGGCATAGAATTCCCGAAAAATTTGAGATTCCGGTAAGCG
The DNA here is from genome assembly GCA_964411285.1 of uncultured Rikenellaceae bacterium. GTDB lineage: Bacteria > Bacteroidota > Bacteroidia > Bacteroidales > VadinHA17 > LD21. The sequence goes on along the minus strand of CAYPKL010000208.1, from coordinate 14,811 downwards.
AAGCTGTTAACTGCGGAATTCCCGGAGCAACGTACATCCTGGTAAATGACATATCCTCACCACGAAGTGCCATGTTTCTTGGCAAAGATGTTACTCTTGACCTGAATGGATTTACAATTACTTACGCAGATGGTAATTACAATCACATAACAAATTACGGATTTGAGGAAGGTTTAACAGGATGGGATATTTCGAAGGCTCCGGGGGCTAAAATTGAAAATACGAAAGAAGTTCATGCTTTTATCGGGGAGAAAATACTCCGGATGAAAGCCGGAGATGAAATTTCGTCAGACTATGTTTATCTACCTGTGGGAGGACGATCATATTGTGCAACCTGCGGAGTTACGGGAAATTATTATGAAGATATGGAGGGAGACCTGAGCAGGGATATGCGGGTAAGCATATATGTTGACGATGAACAGGGAAATGAGATCAGTCTTACAACAAAGTATGGCGACTCAACCAGGATAAGCTGTCCGGTTAAAAACCGTCACACCCAGCTTGGCGGAGGTTTTGTTTTTGCACACCTGAACAACCTTCCGGCAGGCAAATACCGCGTGCGCATAAAAGCTGAAAACGACTGTCTGGTTGATGAAATAGATATACGGCCGGCCATGGACGTGGGGATAGGCATTGTTGAAGAGACACATCCGATGGGACATTACGATCATCTTTATAACAGGAATCATGCTGCTTTCTATGATTATACCGCTGATATTCCTACGGGAAGACCTGTTGAGGGGATACCTGTGGTGAAAGGTTCAGGGACAGTTACAATTAAGAATGGTATAATCAGAAACGGAACAGTCAGCTTCCTGTCCTGGGGTATTCAGTCCACTGCTGAAAATGTCAGGGTAATACTTGACAATGTAAAGATCATTTCATCAGGTATAAATTCCACAGCAGTTGATGTTGAGCAGGCAACGATAACCAACTCCACTTTCGATATAACCAATCCGTTCATTATTAACAGGCATGGAGCTGAATTTTATGCTGTGGATCTTAGAGGCAACCAGCCCTCAGAAGTCTCTTTCTCGGAGTTTTTCGGAGGACAGGGCTGTCTGGCTTTTAAGGGTGACTTCTCGAGAATACACCATAACCATTTTGTTAACCGTCAGACTGTTACTAATCACTACAGCGTAATGGCAATGGGTGACAGTTCTCAGATCTTTTCGAACCTGATAGAACCGGAAATCGGATCAGGAATAGAGATCTATGTTCACCGTGGAATTGAGATCTTCAGTAACGAATTCCATATCAAAGCTTCTCCCCCAAGCTGTGAATATCACCTGCATTTAAGCACAAATGCCATCCGTATAGCTGATTATGGTGCAACCCGCGGAGCAGCAAACGGATGCTTCGGAAACCGAATTTATAATAACAGGTTTTTTATCTCCGGTAAAAAATTCAGGGAATATCCTGATTATATCCCGATGGCATCAGCCTTTTTTTATAGCGCGAGCGCCGGAGATAATGAAATCTTCGGAAACCAGATTTTCTTAAATCAGGAAGATCCTGACACTGATGCCGAAACTTTTGCCTTTTACATTGGGAACGCCAGGGGTGGTAAACTATTTAATAATAATATTATATCCAATGTAACCCCAATCTGGGTTGCCTGCTCCTATGGCAGAGCTGAATCCACGATTCTGACAGGAAACAGAATTGAAAGATCCCCTGAGACCCGTATCGATTTTAAGCCTGTCAGAATGGGTTCCACAGAGCAACCTGACTATCTTGCCCTTGGAACACAATTCCGCTCTAACATTCTTACCGGATTGGAGTTTGGAATTGATGCAACAGACCAGAAACACAATTACACTGTTTCCTGGACACTTCAGATAAATCTGAAAGATAAGAAAGGTAATCAGGTAAAGGATAAGGAAATAGTTATAACAGATAACCGGGGTAAAGAAGTACTCCGTAGTAAAAGCGGCTCTGATGGCCGCCTGACCGTTGAATTGCCAGAATATCTTGTGGATGATACCGGAACTACCTGCCTGACGCCTTATTTAATCACCTCGGGAAAAAATAAAATAAGCTGTGAACTAAAGAAAAACAGTGAAATAAATATGCTAATAAAGTAATTTATATCCCTGCCCTTTTGCCTTGTAGCTTTTTACTTTTGACTTGTAGCTTTTTACTTTTGCCTTTTATCTTTTTAATTTTGTCTTTTGTCTTTTGTCTTTTGCCTTTTGTCTTAACTGCATTAATACTTATTCCCATGCGCAAACTTGCCAGCCTTTCAATTATGCTCACAATGATTTTATCAGTTGCAACTGCACAGGATAAAACCAACTATGATGAATCGAAGGTCCCTGCCTACAAATTGCCGGAACTTCTTGTTTCGACAAATGGTAAAACAATTTCAACCTCAAAGGGGTGGACCGAAATACGCAGACCGGAGATCCTTACATTATTCGAAAACCACATTTACGGAAGGATACCAGGTAATCTGAAAATAAACTCTTTCAGAGTGCTGGAGCAGAGTAATAATGCTCTCGGAGGTAGAGCTGTCAGGAAACAGGTTGTATTGAATTTCAAAGGCAATAACAGGGAACTGAATATCAATTTATTGATTTACCTGCCTAAAAACAAAGGTAAAGTACCAGTCTTTGCAGGCTATAATTTCGGAGGCAACCAGAGTGTCGCAGATGACCGTGATATTTTCATGACAAAATCATGGGTGCGCAATGACTCGGCTTCCGGTATTATTGATAATATTGCCTCTGAAAAATCAAGAGGTAAAAGCAAAGAATCCTGGCAGGTTGAGAAAATAATATCTTCCGGCTACGGCCTTGTAACATTGTACTATGGTGACGTTGATCCTGATAAGAATGATTTTACTGATGGTGTTCATCCGCTGCTTTATAAAAACGGTCAGACAAAACCTTTGCCTGATGAATGGGGATCAATCTCAGCCTGGGCCTGGGGATTAAGCCGTGTAATGGACTATATGGAAAATGATCCTGACATCGATCCATCGAAGGTAGTTGTCATGGGACATTCCAGGCTGGGTAAAACATCATTATGGGCAGGTGCCCTTGACCAGAGGTTTGCAATTGTCATTTCCAACAATTCAGGTTGCGGCGGTGCAGCACTCTCCAGAAGAATGTATGGAGAGACACTTGGAGGAATGAACCAGTATTTCCAGCATTGGCTTTGTGATAATTGCAGCAGATTTGATAATGACGTAAATGCATTGCCTGTTGATCAGCATATGCTTATTGCACTGATGGCTCCCAGGCCTGTATATATCGCAAGTGCCGAGGATGATAAATGGGCTGACCCTAAAGGTGAGTACCTTTCAGGATATTATGCATCACCAGCATACACATTATTTGGCAAAAAAGGATTGTCATCACCCGAAATGCCTGCTGTTAATGAACCGGTAATGACCACCATAGGATACCACATACGCACAGGAAAACATGCAGTAACGGACTATGACTGGGATCAGTATATCCGGTTTGCTGATATGCATTTCAATTTTCAAAAGCCTGCCAAATAAGATATTAATAATAATCCTGAATCAACAGGATAATTTAACATCGTGCCGATCCCTTTGAAAGAGATCTCCGGAGCAATGATTGGAAGGCCATTTAATTCGAAGGAATGGTTTTAAAGGCTTCTTTACCAAGACTTACCAGTATATCTTCCGACCATTTGTAAGAAGGTGGTATGGCACCATAAAAAGCAATTTTGGCAGGTGATAACAAGGCTGGAATCTGATAAATATCTATGACCCGTAAAGAGTTCAACATTTCTATTGCAGGACCTTTTCCATCTGTATCACTTGGTAAATTCTGTGTTTCAGGAGGGTTCTTGAGAATAAGTGATTCACATTTCCCATCCATTAAGGCAGCATATAAAGCAACAGCTCCCATTTCATTCCGGGCTGCTATACTTATCCTTGCCGGATCAACTCCCGGAAGGGTACGGCAAAATTCCATGCACCGTATCAGGTCAAAAACCTGCATGGAGGCAACTGTTCTGCCAGTCCAGGCTGAGGCACGCCGTACATGCCACTGCAGTCCCGGAGCCCAGCCGAATTCTCCGATACCACGAGTTTCAAAATAGGCTATATTCTGGCCGTCTTCAATTTCTGAAGCAAAAGCCTCAGCGGCCCAACGCTCATCATCATAATTCCGCAGTATGATCAGCAAGGGACCAGGGCTATCGGATTTATTTGCCCAATTAATATCAACCTTCAGACGCCAGCCGTTTTCCGGTACAAAGCTGAAAATCTCTTCACCAAATCTGGCTCCGTCGAGAGTTCTGAATTCAAGGATGGATTTAAATTTCGGTCTCTCATCTGGAAAGGCACCAAAAGTTCTAAGGTTAAGGAATTCTTTGACCGAATCCCGGAATGCTATAAGATCTTCTTTATTTGTGATCAGAGGCGCTGAAGGTAACCTGACGAAAGAATCCTGAATAGTGGTGGTCCTGTCATCTGCCGGGGGTCCGTCGGTATAAACCCTCAGCACCTCATCAGACAACTGTCCCGATCCAGATACATCAACATCTCCTGCCTCTTCCGGCAAAACTTGTTTATCCATGAGGTGCTGAATAAAGAAAGAAAAGATCTTTTCCCTTGATATCTTATGGTAAGAGTGTCCGCCGGGTGTTTCTACAAGTCCGATATGATCTGTCGCATCATAAAGCTTATAAATTCTCCTGATATGATCATAGAGCTCCCGTACCGATTCAATCGTGTTCATTCCGTCGCGTTCAGCCTGACAGATCAATAGCGGTCGAGGAGCAATCAGAGCACCAAAATCCATGAAATCCTGACCATAAGTATTTATTGGCATCATGCAATCACAATGTCCATCTATAGTACGTGAAGTCACCTGTGCTTTCAGTGTACTGGCACCGCACACCGGTGCAACTGCTTTAATGCGTGGATCAATAGCAGCTATATACCAGCTTTGAGATCCTCCTCCCGATATTCCGGTTACTCCAATATTATCCGGATCAACATCGGGTCTGGCTGCTAAAAGGTCAATTCCGCGGATAGCATTCCATAATTCCACACCAGCCGGATTGTAACCGCGGCTGTACCAGTGAAAACATCCATTTGCATAGGGCCCCCAATGCTCTCCCTTAACTTCACCAAACTGTATGGTCTCAATAATCAGACATACAAATCCCAACTGTGCAAATTTCCTCGGATGTGCCTGGTAATGCACTTTTTGTGAAGGGGAATGACCGCATACATAAAGAATTGCCGGACCCGGCTTTTTGATATTATCCGGCACATAAAGGTTTGCACGAACATACAATCCTGGAAGGGACTCATAATAAAGCTTCTCAATATGAAATCCTTCTTCTTTAACAGTGCCTGTTACTTTTATATTCAAAGGAGACCTTTCAGCGTCGAGGGGCACATCAGTAAGACCCATCATTTCAACTAACTCTTTATACCTGCGGCCCTTTTCATTCTGCCAGTCAGCGAGAGTTTTAATACCGGAAAAAGAGCTGTCGGATATTGCAGAGGCAACATCTGTCAGGTATTTGCGGATGTTGTTATGTTCATCTGTTTCTCTTTTTTCAGTCGAGCATGTCACCAGCAGGCCAGTAATAAAGGCTGAAAAAAAATACAAACCAAGTTTCTTCATTGATTTAAGTATTTAGTGTTGCTAAATATACGGCATAAAATCATTTTCATTAAAATAATTTAAAGCATCTTTGATAAAGGTTTAGAAAACTTATTACGGTATAAAAACATTAGATAATGAAAGGTAAATTTAAGATTTTTCCAGGTTTCATATTTTTGTACCTTTTATTAACATCATTTGGATACCCCAAATCCAGGAATGCAATTGTCATTGATTCAAAACATTACAGCAATGTTTTCGGAGAAATAAGGAATTACAGAGTATTCTTCCCACCGGATTATTATGACAAACCAGATAAAAGATACCCTGTTATATATTTTTATCATGGTTGGTCCCAGAGATATTTCGGGAGCATTAATGCCCCGGCAATTGATGAAGGTGAAAGCAATAATGGTGACAATATTGCAAATTTTGTATCCACCCATGATGTAATTGTTGTAAAACCTGATGGATATAACAGGAAACCAGGGGAAGAATACTATCTGCGTCCTTACAATATCTCACCTGTCGAAACATATCGCCAGTTTCCGCTCTATTTTCCTGAACTTGTAAATTTTATCGACGCCAGCTACCGAACAATTCCTGACCGGAATCACCGGGCCATATCGGGACTTTCGATGGGAGGATTTATGACATACTGGATCAGTGGAAAATATCCTCATCTTGTTTCGGCAGCAGGAAATTTTTGTGGTTCGGCTGAATTCCGGGTTGGACCGGAAAACGCACCTGTTGAATACCGGCATATAGATATGGCAGGTAATTACAAAGGACTGAATGTCAGACTTAATTTCGGAAACAAAGATTTCATCAGGTGCTATCATCGCGACCTTAACAGGATATGGCCGCAGGTAATGGATAATTATGAATTTAAAATTTATGAAGCTGAACATACTACATGCGGTCTGGGAGAAATGTTTGAATTCATTATGAATACATTCAGGAATCCTCCTGAAAAGCCTGAAAAATGGGATCATATTGACGTTTATCCCGATTTTGTGGTCTGGGATTATCAGATAAGTTCTGACCGCGATCAGCCAGGTTTTACAATACTGGAAAATGTCGATGTAAGCGGTTTCAGATCTTCTGTCAGAGAATTTCTTCCGGATGGAGAATTGATGCCATCGGTAAATATCAGCGTGATAACCTCTCCAATCTATGGAAAAAATCAGTCATATATTATAAATGACATCGATCTGCAAAATTCTAAATGCTCGACCAGAAGCTTAAGCAGCGACGGTTCAGGGAGACTTAAAATTGATCTGGATGGTGGTCTGCACGAAATAGGAATAAACAAGGTTTCAGACACTCCTGAACTTTGTATCGGCCTGTCTGAAACAGAGAATCTCCCAATTGTTTTATCAGGAAAGGAAATCAGTCTGAACCTTCAGGTGATTAACAAAGGGTCAGGAAAAGCGGAAGATGTAACTGCGCTCCTTTCTCCGACAGGGAATAATGTAAAAATCATAAATAATTCCTCTTCTTATGGAAATATAAGTGCAGGTGAAACACAAAAGGCATCTTCTCCCTTCACCTTAATAACTAATAATGATACGATCGGGAGAATAAGGTTTAAACTTGAATTGAGGGATAAAAAGAACAATAAATGGACAGATTACCTGGAATTGCCGGTCACAGGTGATGTTCCTGATATCGGTGAACCCGAGATTGCGGATGGCAGGCTTTTTAATGTTTCAGAGGCCGGGACAGATACTGTTCCTTTATTCCTGGGAAAAGGAAATGGCGACGGAATTCCCAATCCCGGGGAATCACTTGTTCTTCTTGTAAAGGATAGAGGATTGTTCAGACGTACGGAATTAATTTCTGATGATCAATATTTAAATCCGAACGGGGTCAATATCAGAATGTCAGATAACTGGACCAATTATGACCATGTAGGCGGATCTGCCAAATATTCCGTTCCGCTCATTTCTTCAGAATGTCCAGGGGATCATCAGATTGAATTCATCGCCTCTTATTGGCTTCCCGCATATCCCGACCACATTATAAAAAAAGGGAAAATAAAAATCAGAGTAACCGGCAAAGATAACACCCCTCCGGTCATTCGCCAGGCCTATGTTTCAGGAGACAACACAGTACAGGTTAAAGTGATGGATGGTTCTGAAATTAAGCATGTTAAAGTACGATTCATTGCAGCCAATGATCCCGAAAGAATATTTGAAGTTGTCCTTAACGATGCAGGATCTGACGGTGACAGGATTATAGATGACAGGTTATTCAGTAAAAAGATTCCGGAGCAAAATTTCGGACAGTACAGAATGGAAATTGAAGCGATCGATTCTTTCGGGAATACTGAAGCCAAAAAATTTGAAAGCTTACAAGTTATTTATTGAATTCCTGATTATAAAAAAATAACACAATAACCAACTAAAAATCATTTATTTAACCGATATTTCTAATTTTGTATCAGAAAAATATATTATTCATCTAACCAAATTTATAATGTCAGTAAGAAAGCCACGTCCGTCATTGTTCATTTTCCTGATAATACTTTCTGTTGTTATTTTTGGACAAGCCTGTAAGCAGAAGAAACCTGCAAAAACAGAGTACTGCACTGCTGAAGATTTTTATAAAATGGACAAGATAGACATCCACTGCCACATAGGAGTGGAAAGGTTTGCATTCATGGAGCTGGCAGTTGCCGATAACTTCAGGATACTGACCATTAATACCGATGCAGCATATTCAGTTGGTCCGGTTGAAGAACAGCAAAAGGCAGCGCTTTATCAACGCAATGCATTTCCCGATCGTCTGGCCTGGCTGACATCGTTCTCAATGAAAGGATGGGATGATCCGGGATGGGAGCTGAAAGCGCTTGATTATATCAAAGATTCCTTTACAAAAGGTGCAATAGGAATGAAGGTATGGAAAAACATAGGAATGGTCGAAAAAGACAAGGATGGGAAGTTCATAATGATCGATGATCCTAAGTTTGATACGATTTTTAACTACCTGGAAAAAAACAACATACCAGTTTGCGGTCATCTTGGCGAACCAAAAAACTGCTGGCTACCCCTTGAAGAAATGACCGTTAATAATGACAGGAATTATTTTAAGGAACATCCGCAATTTCATATGTACCTTCATCCCGATTTCCCTTCATATGAAGACCAGATCCAGGCGCGTGACAACCTGCTCAGAAAACACCCGGATCTTCGTTTCATGGGAGCCCACCTGGCAAGCCTTGAATGGAGTGTGGATGAACTGGGAAACCACCTGGAGATGTTCCCGAATGCCACTGTGGATATGGCTGCACGCATCTGTCATATAGAGAAACAAACCAGGGAGGAGTGGCAGAAGGTTCATGATTTTTTTATAAGGTACCAGAACAGGATTTTATACGGAACGGACCAGGGTGACTGGAATGGTTCTGAGGCAGATCCGGAAAAACTGAAATCAACAGTACACGAAATATGGACCAGGGATTGGAAATTTCTTACCACCGACTCAACAATGAATTCCTGGGAGGTGGATGGTGAGTTCCGGGGACTTAAACTTCCGAAGGAAGTAATTGAGAAGATCTATTTTAAAAATGCAGTTAAATTGTTTCCGACTCTAAATTGATACGATCCCCAGATTAACAAATCCCTGATTATCAATTATTTTTTCACTTATTCCTATCTGAATATCCTGTTTCTCTTCATTTGTCCGGTCGAGAAGCTTAAAACTCAATTTGTAACGGCCCTTCGGCGTTTTTGAGGGAATATTGACCGCATATTTTTCAAGCCGGCTTACCCCGGGCAGCCAGGTCATATTAGCCGAATTTTCAATAAGCAGGTCGAATGAATTTTCAGGTTTTTCAGCCTCGAACCGTAAAGCAAGACTGAAATTCTTATATGCGGGAGCAACTCCTTTGTTCAACCATTCTATCGAGAGACCGTTTTCACCTCTTTTAAATTTTTCAGGTACTAAAGCTTTAACAGGGAAATACCAATATCCGCAGCGATTGGCAAGTTCTCCGGTAAGTTCAGGATTGTCTGCCAGCCAATCTTCAACATAACCATGATAACCAATATATGTAGCGTGCATGGTTTCCAGGGCTCCTCTGAAAGTCTCAGCTCCGCTGACTTTATATTTCGGGATTATTGTCGCCCCGTTTTTCCCAAGCCAGTTTCCATCTTTTTTTATTGAACGGTAGTGCTGCAGTTCAAAAACTATCGGTTCCTTTAGATAAAGAGAATCGTAAAGGAAGGGATGACTGATTGTCCATTGATAATTTCCTGCTGAATCCTGCAAACAATATTGGAAATACCAGTCAACAAGAGGACTGTCGTCACGAAGGCCTATTCCGTTACTTACTAAATATTGATAAAGTTCCCGGATATCTTTCTCCGGTCTTCCTTCAGCAATCATATCGTCATTTGCTATAATCTGACTTTTCTTATAGTTCTTAAGGTAAACGTCAATATTGGCTTTCACCTCCGACATTGTTGGTCTGATCTTAGTTGAAAAGGAGGTGTGTCCTTCGCCCCAATCTCCGATACTTCCAATATCAACATAGCTGACCCATGATTTATCATCGTAACGAGCAGCAAAAGCTTTATGAAATTGATCGAGCTTTTCAAGATAAACCGGATCATCCCACTTTGGTACCCAGAAACGAATTCTGCCATTATCGACAACTGTACCTTCCGCTCCGGCTTTTCTTACCCAGCTTGGTGTGGCATAATGCACCCCGTCGGTCAGTTCTCCAAAACTATCAGGATAAGAACCTGTTTCACTGCAAGATATCCTGAACGAGATTTTATAACCTTTAGGCACATATTTTGCCACAATCCGGTCAATATCTGTCCAGTCAAATTTACCCTCCCCGGGTTCAAGGTAATTCCATGCTAACCGCAGGTAAAGATGATCCATGCCAGGAAACGAGAGGAACAGGTTATCATCTTTAATAGCATATTTATTAATCCCATTATCAAGCAAATGGTGATACCAGCCTTTATAAGGATTCTTAAGAACACGAACAGTGTCCCAGTCAGACTTAAAATCAATCGTTTTAACCTGAGATGTAACTAAGTTGCTTATTGAAAGAATGCAGCAGGATAGTAAAAGAAAATATTTGCGTTTGTTTTGCATGATTATTTAATAATTAAGGTGTTTTGTAACGTCTCTCTCCGGGTTTCAGCAGACTATAATAAATAGTTGAATCAAAGATATTAACAATTTGTATTATTATTTTGGAAAATGATCATATCTTTAAATTTATTATTGTTAAAACCTTTCATATAATAATATATAGTTATACAAGCTTGTCATATATCCTTTTATAGCTTTCATATCAATATCATTATTTCACTATGGGGAAAAAAAGAAATCAAAGGACCTATGTTATAAAAATTGGTAAGTAAACAATATGATATTAAAATGTAAAAAAATGATATCCGGAAAAATAAGTTTTAAAAGAGGCTCCCTGTTACCGTCAATATTTATTTTAATAAGTACAGTGTTGTTTTCCTGTACCCAAAACTCAAAAGATCTCTCATTCACGAAAGGAGGAGATATCTGGTTCCGGAATACACGGATCTCTTTAAAGTTTGATAAGAATATGTATTGCAGTGTCTATTATCTAAATGCTGAAAATCCAATGAATATTGTTGAGGTAAATCCGGATTTGTCAAAGCCAAGCCATTATCTGATAATCAATGGAGAAGAGGTAAAAGATTTTGAAATTGATTATGACAGCATTAAAACTGAGGTAATTGAAACGGCATTAGGGAAAGGGAAAAGACTTATTCTCAGGGGTATTGCCGGTAAGAAAGATGAATACATGATTGAAAAAACTCTCTGGATTGAATACTATGAAAAATATCCCGATGCCGCCATCACCAAAGCATTTTACAGGAATCTTGGAGAAACCGGAATAACTATCGAAAAAGATTATTCCTGTTGCTTCCGGATGGATGCTTCTCTAATGAACAAGGAATATAAGCCATATGACTTCTGGTCATTCCAGGGTGCATCACTGAACTGGGGGATAGATTATATCATTAAAATCGAAGAAGGATTCAAACAGGATAATTATATGGGTGTCCAGCCGGTTACAAAAACCGGAGGCGGAGTTCCAATGGTCGACCTTTGGACACGTGAAGCCGGTCTGGCTATAGCACATCTGGAAACTAAACCAAAACTGGTCTCTTTCCCGGTCGAAACAGATGCCGATAAAAAGGTGACCATTTCGATGAGCAAAGAGGTTAATGAAACTGTTCTTCCCGGAGGATCGTATGAAACTTTAAAAACAGTAGTTATTGCGCATCAGTTGGATTTTTACAACCCTCTGAAAATCTATTCAAGTATGTTATCGGATGAGGGATTGAAACGGGGGAAGCCTTCGGAAGAAGCATATGAGGCCATCTGGTGCGGATGGGGTTATCTCACCGATTTTACCCTCGGTGACATTTACGGAACCCTGCCTAAGCTGAAGGAACTAGGCATCAAATGGGTTGTAATAGATGACCGTTGGTGGGACAGATATGGCGACTGGAATCCGAGAAAATACACCTTTCCCGGTGGTGAAAAACAGGTCAGGGAATTTGTTGACTCTCTTCACCATCAGGGATTCAAGATCCAGATATGGTGGGCTCCAACACCTGTTCAGCCGGAAAAGATGATTTCATGGGGAGGCTCAGTCGATCCGGGAATGGCAGAGATAGCCAGACAACATCCGGAATGGCTGATCATGGATAAAGACGGATCTTACCCCCGCGACTGCAGGGATATGTACCAGTTCTGCCCCAGCGTACCGGAAGTACAGGATTATATGACTAAGCTGACTGAGCGTTTCATCAGGGATTGGGGATTTGATGGTCATAAACTTGATGCATACTATGTTGTTCCTCCATGTTATAACCCGAAACATAATCATAAACATCCCGGGGAATCATATGAAGACCTCCCTCTTCTTATAAAAGCAATCTACGAAACATCAAAATCCATTAAGCCTTATTCAGTCACTGAAATTTGCAACTGCGGCACAACACAGGATTTTTTTCAGTCTGTTTATTCCGATCAGCCTGTGAATTCAGACCCGACCAGCACCAGACAATCGCGTCAGAGGGTGAAAGTTCTGAAAGCTCTCTGGGGAGATGCTTCCCCTGTGTTTACCGACCATGTTGAGCATATCAGACCATGGGTGGATATGAACGATAAAAGCGATACAGCAACCCTGGGACAGGATTTTGCCACTTCTATGGGGACAGGAGGTGTGATAGGGACTAAATTTACCTGGCCTGCCGGTCCGGAAAATGTTCAGCTGAACGGCGAAAGGGAAAAGCACTGGAAAAAATGGTTTGATCTGTACAACCAGAAAATGTTAAGTAAAGGGAGTTACCTTAATTTATATGATGCAGTATATGACAAACCCGAAACTCATGTGATTCAGAAGGGAGATACCTTTTACTATGCCTTTTATGCAGATGAATGGAACGGGAATATTGAGCTCAGGGGACTATCTGACAAACAATACATTGTGTACGATTATGATAATCAGCTAAATATTGGTACAGTAAAAGGGCCGGAAGGTATCCTTGAAGCCGCCTTTAAAGGACATTTACTAATAGAATGTACTCCTGTAAAATAACAGGGATAACCGTTAAGGAGCTGTATTATTGATGTGGCAATTTCCCGGAAGAGTAGACAACCTTTCCTCCTGTCAGGGTTAATTCTGACTCAATGTTTTTTATCTGATCTGCCGGACATGTAAGAATATCATCAGAAATAACCGCCAGATCAGCAAGTTTACCAGGTTCGATGGATCCCTTGATGGATTCTTCAAATGAAGCATAGGCATTATTTATGGTGAACATTTTCAGAGCTTCTTCCCTGCTGACTCCTTCATCAGGCATAATTACTGTTCCCTTCTCAGTAGTGCGGGTAATCATCGTCCACATTGCGAGGAATGGATTATAAGGATTTACCGAAGTGTTGGCATCCCATTTAACCATATGGTCGGATCCTCCGTTCACAGTTATTCCTGCCTTGACCAGTGAATGATATGGATGGAAACTTCTGATCCGGTTTTCCCCGAGAATAATTCTCATGGCATCAGCATCCTTGTAAAACCAGGCCGCTTGCATATCAGCATATATACCAAGTCTTTTCATTTTCCCGATGGCCCCTTCGCTGTAAAAATTGCCGTGGATGATTGAAAACCGCCTTCCGTTTACAGTAATGGTCTTGTTCACCTCTTCGAAAGCATCGAGTAAAATATCAATTCCTCCATCACCTGTGCAATGTGCTGTAAATTTCCAGTTATTCTCTGCAGCAACTTTTACCGCAGATAATACTTCATCACGCGAATATTTTAATACCCCGCGGTAATCAGGTTCTTCGATACCGAAAACATCTGCAGCCTTTTCCCCCCATGATTCAGCGAGATAGGCCGTTCCTGTCAGGATTCCGCCATCAAGCATTATTTTCAGAGCTCCGATTTTTACCCATTCATCGCCGGCACCTGTCGAATATTTGCATCCCGGTATTGTATCAAGAAGAGTTTTGAGTGACCCGGCCGGACCAGGGTTCAGGAGAATATTCTGAAAAATACGCACAGTAAGCCGGCCTTTTTTGTGCAGATAGCGATACATTTCATACGTACTGTAATCACCCTCTCCGGAACAGACTCCTGTAATTCCATATCGGTTATAACGTTTCAGCATTGCTTCAACGGCATCCAGCATTTTTTCGTCAGATACCGCTTCCTCCCTTGGAATTTTAAGAAGCCTGAAGGCTGAGGCTCTTATAAATCCGGTAAGAAGGCCTGTCGGTTTATCATGAATAATACCCGGGTGAATTGTCTTCTCGCTAATCCCCGATATTTTCATTGCCCGGGAATTTATCACACCTCCGAATGAACCATTGAGGAACACTGGATTATGCGGGGCTGCATCATCCAGTTCCTCAAGTGTCGGCGGACGGAGTTCTTCCAACCGGGTATAAAAGAGTTTTGGATGAACAATCCATTCACCATTTTTTTTCCCGGCTGCCTGGCTTTTTATCCAGTTTAACAACTCAGCGACACTATGCAGATCCGGTATTTTATAATGCAGTTCACTCAGTGCGGCAGATTCAGGATGCAAATGGGCATCAATCAATCCGGGAATGACAGTTTTTCCCTTCAGATCAATGACTTTTGTTTCCTTTCCCGATAACCTCAATATCTCCCTGGTTGATCCCACTG
>CAYPKL010000207.1:0-6257 GCA_964411285.1 uncultured Rikenellaceae bacterium | reverse complement strand
GCAAGTTTTATAATCTTGCCTTTTTCTCCGATTCCGGTGATCTCAATTTGAGTAAAGTTTTGACGATGACCGTTTTTTACCCTGTAACCCTTCTTTCTTTTCTTCTTGAACACAATTACCTTATCTCCCCTTACATGTTCAACCACCTGGGCTGCAACAATAAAATTATCGATAGCAGGCTCTCCAACAATTACCTTGTCGTCATCCTCAACTAACAAAACCTTATCAAATTCAAGGTCTTTTCCCATTTCAGCGTCCAGACGGTGAACGAAAATCTTTTTACCAGCTTCTACTTTAAACTGCTGACCAGCAATTTCAACGATTGCGTACATTTTGTTTCTTTATTATATTTCTCCGTAAGGCGTATATGACTAAAATCCATATAACTTTTCAAATGCCCTGGCGGATTTATTTTAAATCGGACTGCAAAGATATAAAAATCCATTTATTTACAAATCATTCATCGTTAATTTTTAATCGGGGAGTGACACATTGATAAAATCCATCTGAATTCCCTGTTAAAAAAAAGAATCCGGGAAATTCTTGTCTTACTTCTATTATCTTTATATTTGCCTGAGACAACTTGGGAGCAGGTATTCTTCTGGTACTTAATTAATTGATATGAAGAGAGTAAAGCTTAAGGTGTTAGGAATTTCATACAGCCAGACCCAATCAGGCGCCTATGCCCTGATCCTGATTGAAGAAAATGGTGAAAAAAGGATCCCAATTATTATCGGCGGGTTTGAAGCACAGGCAATAGTGATAAAGCTTGAAAACCTTGAGCCTCCACGACCCCTGACTCATGACCTGTTTAAGAGCTTTGCTGATAAGTTCAACATAACAATAATAGAAGTTATGATCCATAAACTGGAAGAAGGAGTTTTCTATTCAAGACTTTTATGTAATAACGGAGAAAAGGAACTTACAATCGACAGCCGTACCTCTGATGCTGTTGCCCTGGCCCTCAGATTCGGATGCCCTATATATATAACTGAAGAGATTCTTGAAAAAGCCGGAATAACGGTTGCCCCTGCAGATACACCAGGTTCCTCTGAATCTGAAGATGACAGGCTGTACGAAACAGGAGATTCAAAATATACAAACTATTCGGATGAGGAACTTTATAAAATGATTGATGAAGCCGTCAGGACGGAAGATTACGAACGCGCTGCCACTATCAGGGATGAGCTTGAAAAGAGAAAAAGTAAAAAAGGGTAACGGGATGACCTGTCTCGACTCCTTATCGGTAAAGGCATATTGACCCATAATATTTTAACTGAAAACCAGGCTAATAAAAAATTGAAATGAAAATTAAAATTCTGTTCGTTGCATTATTTTTTGTAACTGTAAGCAATTCATTCGCCAAAGACTATAAATTATCATCGCCTGATGGCAGGATCGTTGTCACAATAAATGCCGGACCTGAACTAAGATGGACTGCATCATACGACGGAAAGGAAATCATTTCATCAGTGGAGATGGGTATGGTTCTTACGAACGGAAAAACACTTGGTGAAAATGAGACTGTAAAAAAGAGTCTCCCCGGTAAAGTGAACCAGCGTCTTGAACCGGTTGTTGCAAATAAAAGGTCAGTGATCACCGACGAATGCAATACACTTACTATTTCTTTCAGGTCAGGATTTGCTTTGCAGTTCAGGGCATACAACGATGGTGTTGCCTGCAGGTTTGAAACATCATTTAAGGATGAAATAACGGTTCAGAATGAAATTACGAACATTCAGTTTCCAACAGGGTCTCATGCATGGTATCCGCTCGAAGAAAGCTTTATGTCGCATAATGAAAGAAATTATATTTACTCATCATTGGACACTCTTGCTTCAAAGCATCTTGCCAGTCTGCCGGCCCTGTTCAGGACGAACGGGATCAATGTCCTTCTGACCGAAGCTGACATTGAAGATTATCCCGGGATGTGGATCAGGGGAAACGGACAGGGAAAACTAACCGGCACACATCCGAAATATCCTGATGCTGAAAAGCTTGACGGCGACCGCAACCTATTTGTCACAAGTACAAAAGACTATATAGCAAAAACAAAAGGCACAAGAACATTTCCGTGGAGAGTTTTTGTCGTTGCACACAACGACGGCCAGCTGATTGAAAGCGATATGGTGTTTAAACTGGCTGCCCCCCAGAGGCTGACCGATACAAAATGGATAAAACCGGGACAGGTAGCCTGGGACTGGTGGAATGCCAACAACATCTTCGGAGTCGATTTCAGGTCGGGCATAAATAATGATACATATAAATATTATATAGATTTTGCTTCGGATAACGGGATTGAATATGTCATTCTTGATGAAGGCTGGTACAGGATCGGGGGCAATGTACTTGAATCAGTGCCTGAGGTTAATGTTCAGGAATTATGCAGATATGCTGAAAGTAGAAATGTAGGAATCATCCTGTGGGTGGTCTTTAAAACACTTTGGGATGATATTGATGAAGCGCTGGCCCTCTACGAGAAATGGGGTGTTAAAGGGATTAAAGTTGATTTTATGCAAAGGGATGATCAGAAAATGGTCAATTTCTATTATGAAGCCACCCGGAAAGCTGCAGATCATCATCTTCTCATTGATTTTCACGGGGCCTATAAACCCGACGGACTTGGAAGAACCTATCCGAATGCTTTAACAAGAGAAGGCGTAAAAGGGATGGAAAATAACAAGTGGAGCAAAGATATCACGCCTGAACATGATGTTACCCTTCCTTTTACCAGGATGGTTGCCGGACCGATGGATTTTACCCCGGGGGCAATGATTAATATGGACCAGGTAAATTTCAACCCTCAGTTTACAAGGCCGTCAAGCCAGGGAACAAGAGTACACCAGATGGCATTATACGTAGTTTTTGAGAGTCCCCTTCAGATGCTTTCCGACTCCCCTTCAAACTATATCAAAGAGCAGGAGTGCACAGATTTCATTGTTAAGGTGCCGGTTGTTTGGGACGATCTGAAAGTGCTTGATGCAAAAGTGGGTGATTTCGTGCTTCTGGCCCGACGCTCGGGCAAAGACTGGTTTGTTGGCGGACTGACTGACTGGAGCGGACGCGAGTTTGAGCTCGACATGTCATTCCTTCCTGCCGGAGATTATTCAATGGATGTTTTCCAGGATGGAATAAATGCCGCTAATCATGCACAGGATTATAAACATCTTAAAATGAATGTTAAATCGGGCGATAAAATGAAAATTACAATGGCTCCCGGAGGCGGCTGGGCAGCAAAGATTTCACCAAGGTAGCCCTCGGATTAAGATGAAAAAATGAAACAATACCTTGACCTTCTAGATCATGTCCTGAAGAATGGTATAGAGAAGGGCGACAGAACAGGTACCGGTACAATAAGTGTTTTTGGTTATCAGATGCGGTTTAATCTGGAAGATGGTTTCCCTCTTATGACAACCAAAAAGCTTCATCTGAAATCAATTCTTCATGAGCTTCTCTGGTTCATATCCGGCGATACAAACATTAAATATTTAAATGATAATGGAGTAAAGATCTGGAATGAATGGGCCGACAGAGAGGGGAACCTTGGCCCGGTTTATGGTTACCAGTGGCGTTCATGGCCTGCGGCAGATGGCAGGAAAATTGACCAGCTTTCAGCTGCAATAGATTCAATAAAAAAATCACCCGATTCACGGCGTCATCTGGTTAGTGCCTGGAACGTGGGAGAGATAGATAAAATGGCGCTTCCTCCATGCCATATCCTATTCCAGTTTTATGTTGCTGCCGGCCGGCTTTCATGCCAGCTTTATCAACGCAGTTGTGATCTGTTTATCGGAGTACCATTTAATATTGCTTCGTATGCTCTGTTAACACTTATGGTTGCCAGGGCAACAGGATTACAACCGGGGGAGTTCATACATACCCTTGGAGATGCCCATATCTATCTGAATCATATTGAGCAGGCCAAACTCCAGTTAACCAGGGACCCGTATAAGCTTCCTGAAATGACAATAAATAAGGATGTGACTGATATCACAAAATTCAGATTTGAAGATTTTACATTATCCGGCTATGTTGCACATCCTCATATAAAAGGAGATATTTCAGTTTAAATAATTGTATATGATTTCAATAATTGCAGCGGTTTCTGATGATTGGGGAATAGGAAAAGAGAATGATCTTCTGTGGCATATCCCCGAAGACCTTAAGAGGTTTAAGAGTCTTACTATGGGAAAATGTCTGATAATGGGGAAGAGAACATGGGAGTCGCTGCCTAAGAGACCGCTCCCCGGCAGAAGGAACATTGTTCTTACTGATATCCCCGACGAATGCATCGATTGCTCCGTAACAGCCTACTCAATAGAAGATGCCCTGAGCAAATGCGAAAGGGGTGTGGAGATATTTGTTATCGGCGGAGGAAGTGTTTACCGCCAGTTCATAGAATTGGCCGACAGGTTATACCTAACTCATGTTCACAAGAAAGCACCGGCCGATATATATTTTCCTAAAATAGATCGCAGGAAATGGAAGATTATCGGAAGAGAAGAGTGCATTTCAGAGGACGATAAACAGATCCCCTATTCTTATGTGATCTATGAAAGAAAGCAATGCGGAAAATACTAAAAGACTTCATATAAGATTATCTTATCCGGAGTCTTTATTATTCTAGGCACACGAAGATTTTCAGGATGCTTTCAGAACTTTCATGTCTATCCTTTCAAGCTTGCGGATAGCATAATCGGTGTTAATCACAAGTTCCTTCGTATCAGAAGAGGGCGAATCAAACATTGCATCGAGCATTATTGCCTCGCAGATCGATCTCAGCCCACGGGCGCCCAGCTTGAACTCAATAGCTTTATCGACGATAAAATCAAGTACTCCATCCCCGAAGGACAGGTCTATATTATCCATCTTAAAGAGCTTGATGTATTGTTTAACAAGGGCATTCTTCGGTTCTGTAAGGATCGCCCGGAGAGCCTCCCTGTCGAGAGGATTCAGATGGGTTAAGACAGGTAACCTTCCGATTATTTCAGGGATCAGGCCATATGCTCTCAGATCCTGTGGAGCAATATACTGCAGAAGGTTGGTTTTGTCGATCCTTTCCCTGTGTTTTGAAGCGCCGTATCCTATTACCTGTGTATTCAGCCTGTGTGCTATTTTCTTTTCAATACCTTCAAAGGCGCCGCCGCAGATAAAAAGAACATTCTTTGTATCGACAGGGATCATCTTCTGTTCAGGGTGTTTACGTCCACCCTGTGGCGGCACATTTACAATTGAACCTTCAAGAAGTTTCAGCAGACCCTGTTGAACACCCTCTCCCGACACATCGCGTGTAATAGACGGATTATCTCCCTTTCTTGCAATTTTATCGAGTTCATCAATGAAGACTATTCCTTTTTCGGCTGCTTTTACATCGTAATCGGCATTCTGAAGAAGCCGTGTAAGAAGGCTTTCAATATCTTCGCCCACATACCCCGCTTCAGTAAGAACCGTTGCATCTACAATTGTAAAAGGCACATGAAGCATCTTGGCAACTGTTCTTGCAAGAAGAGTCTTTCCAGTTCCTGTTTCCCCGACCAGGATGATATTTGATTTTTCAATTTCAATATCTTCGGCATCAGGCTTTTGCATGAGCCTTTTATAATGATTGTAAACCGCTACAGAGATGATCTTTTTTGCCATATCCTGACCGATCACATACTGGTCGAGAAAATGTTTTATCTCGGCCGGCTTCAGCAGGTTGATAGTATCGAATGAAACGCTTTTCTTCGAACCGAGCTCCTCATTCATTATGCTGTGAGCCTGTTCAATACAATGGTCGCATATATGCCCCTCAAGACCTGCAATAAGTATGCTTACCTCTTTTTTTGTGCGTCCGCAGAATGAACACTTATCCATTTAAATTATCTTTGGCTTTTCTGGAGGATCTCATCAATCATACCATAATCTTTTGCCTCCTGTGATGTCATCCAGTGATCCCTGTCTGAATCCTTTTCCACTTTTTCCACTGAATTTCCGGAGTGGAAGGCAATGATTTCATAAAGCTCATTTTTGAGCTTAATGATCTCACGTGCCTGAATCTCGATATCGGAAGCCTGACCTTCAAATCCACCCATCGGCTGATGGATCATTATTCTCGAATGCTTCAGCGCCGACCTTTTACCTTTCTGGCCCGCAGTAAGCAGAACAGCGCCCATCGATGCAGCCATACCGGTGCATATTGTTGCAATTTCTGCAGATATATACTGCATTGTGTCATAAATGCCAAGTCCTGCATTTACAGAACCTCCCGGTGTATT
>CAYPKL010000206.1:0-2909 GCA_964411285.1 uncultured Rikenellaceae bacterium | reverse complement strand
TGATTGGAGTAGGATGCCATGGTAATATCACCTGCCGGCTGCGGCCTGAAAACAATATGTTTGTAACCCGGATTTTCCTCATCAGTATTCAGTCCTGCCAGCTTCCTGTAAAGCCACACCAGACCGCCTCCAAACATAGGGTGATTACCCGAACCTGCATTTTTCCACCCTTCCCAGGAGGTTGTCGCTCCCTGCTCAAGCCAATATCCGTATGATGGCATAGTACGTTTATTCATAGCTTCATAAGCAAGTGCATTCAATCCGTTATCAGCCAGGACTTCAAAAAAGAACTGAGTCCCGAAAATACCTGTGTCAAGATGACCGTCATTTGCCTTAATATCAGATGCCAATGCTTCGATAACCCTTGACTTGCGATCTGCAGGTACTCCCATCCAGAGTGCAAAAATATTACCTCCATACTTCCCATAACTTCCATTTGATTCATCCCAGAATCTATTCATGAAAGCTACCCTGGTCTCCTCTGCAATAGCAGCGTATTTTAAGGCTTCCTCTTTTCTGCCAAGGACAGTGCTGCCTTTTGAAGTGATATCAGCACAGCGCCATAGGTAAAAGGTGTGTACCATATTATCAGGGGGTAGTTCGTAAGGCTGCGACCAGTCGCCAAGATTCATCCACCTGTTGGGTTTGCCGTCAGCTCCTGCAGCCTGTGAATGCATGATACCTTCATTGTCAGTCCAGGTAAGCATATATCTCACATAACCTTTCATCCCTTCATAGCTTTCCTTTAAAATATCAACATCACCATAATGGAGGTAGAACTCCCAGGGCATAATATTTATGGCGGCACCCCAGGCCACTCCTCCTCCGCACCCGGGCTGCCATGGTGCTCCGTTGGGTATATAACCTGTCTCTTCGTTGCTTGATCCGATGATATCCTTAATCCATTTATTGTAAAATGCCCTTGCGTCGAAGTTATGCATAACTGTTACGCATGAAACCTGGCCATCACCTGTATAGGGTGAACGTTCCCGGTTTGGACAGTCACTTGCAATGCCTCCATGCATGTTATCGGTCTGGCTTCGCCACCAGATACTGTTTATGTCATTCAACAACTTATTTGAAGATTCAAACTTACCTGTAGTTTCAATATAAGTATACACTGCCTCAGCCTTTATCTGTTCCGGTTTAAGTTCTCCCGGCCAGTTTGATATTTCCACCTCCCTGAAGACAAACCATGTGAAACGCGCCCTGTACGATTCAGCCTCTTTTCCCTTAGTGGTATAAGAGTTATCTCCCGAAGGGGAAAACTGGTGCAGATACCTGATGTCAATCCTTTGTCCCTCTTTAGCTGTCAGGTCTTTAATATGAACCCAACCGGATATTTCCTGTCCAAAATCGACTTTGAACCTGCCCTCCCCAAGTTTTTCTATCTTTACCGGATCCAATATCTCCATTACCCGGTCGGGATAAGCCATGTGGGCTTTCATGATTCCTTCCGGAGCTTTTCTGATAACTGCGCCTTCCCATTTTGAGTCATCAAATCCCGGATCGCACCAACCCGGCTGTTCAAGCCTGGCATCATAGTGCTCGCCATAATATACCATGTCCATCAGAATAGGACTCCTGGAGACTTTCCATGTTTCGTCGCTTGTAATAATATCTTCACTTCCATCGTCATAGCTTATATATAACTGAATCAGGAAACGAGGCGTACCATATCCGCCTGTCCAGTATTTGGCAGGGTTGTAAAAGCCATTGCCCACTATGGCGCCCAATGCATTTGCACCATTTCTCAACTGATCGCTGACATCATAAGCCAGGTACATAACTTTGTACTCTTTAAAATTATCTTCGACAGGAATATTCTCTTTGTTAAGGTAGGGACGTTTGCCATAGTTTGTCTGGTTTGGAACCAGTACATCATTACCAACCTTTTTCCCATTCAGGTACAGTTCAAAATATCCCAATCCGGTAACGAAAGTAACTGCTCCGGTCACTTTTTTTCTGAGGTTGAATCCCTTACGGAATAATGGAGCAGGTGGCGGTAATATCCCGGGCAGGGGTGCGCCCGGGTTTGATGGTTTGGGGAGGGCTTCTTCACCCTGCCATGGAACTCCGATCCATTTTGCTTTCCAATCTGATGGATCGAGAAGGCCCATTGACCAGAATGCAGGTTGGCTCCAGTCAGAAACTTTGTTTTCCTTATCCCAAACTCTCACCTGCCACCAGCAACTTTGCCGTGATTTTAATGCTTTACCATCGTATCTTATATTGAACGACTGATCCGACACTATCTTACCACTGTTCCACATATCGGTATTTCCGGATAACAGCAGTTCGGGCGACCCGGCAACCCTGATCTCCCATGCGGTCTGTGACTGCCCTCGTTCCTTTGCCCCTGCAATATTAATCCATGATAGTCTTGGGTTAGGTACATCCACAACCATCGGATTAAGAAGATTCTCGCAAGTCAGTTTTTCCGGTGTTATTTTAGCCTCCGACCTGAAAAATATCGCTGAGAGGAAAAATATACAAATCAAAATGTATCTCATAGTGTTAAATGATTTTTTGTAAAAGCCTAATTTTAAAAATTAAAGCCTGCCACTGAATTAATTCTCAGTTTGTACAAATATATGTTCCTGCACATCAACCCATCCATGGACGCTGCCGCTCCTGAGTGCCGGAAAGGGCATCAAGGGCGATATTCACATCCTCAACTATCTGAAAATCATACATCCCCATACAAACAAAATCTGCACCATTGGCAAACGCATATTTCAAACCTTCTTCAGGCTTAATGGCACCAGCTGCCAGAACTTTAAAGGCGATCCATGGTTCCTTCAGTGAGGCCATAAATTTTATTGTTTCCTCCGGGTCGTAATCGAAGATATTGTCGTGCCATTCAGTGCTTGTTTTAGAAGACCAATAACTATGGCTATGACAGGTCT
>CAYPKL010000205.1:0-6198 GCA_964411285.1 uncultured Rikenellaceae bacterium | reverse complement strand
TTTCAATGTAAGGAAACCTGAGGGCATCGGGGATTTAATTGTTATTATTTCCCCTGTAGCGGGGTGGGGAAAAGATAATGAAAATGCATGAAGCCTGACGCGACGTTTATATTCATCCGAAGCGCCATATTTCCTGTCTCCGACTATGGGACAGCCAATATCTGAGAGATGTACCCTTATCTGGTTTTTCCTACCTGTTTCAGTATGTACATCAAGCAGTGCATAATTATTAACAAGCTTTATTGTTTTATAGTTTGTAATTGAAAATTTGGCATTAGGGGATTCGCGGGCTGAATGCACTTTTTGAGATTTATCTTCAACAAGCCAGCTCTTTATAGTATCCTCAGCCTTCGCCGGAATACCTTCAACAAGCGCATAGTAATGTTTTTCAGTCTCTTTCCAGTTTTCTTTAATAGTATCCATTATTTCATGTGCCTTGGCAAAAAGCAGAACACCGGATACTTCTTTATCAAGACGGTGAACTACATGTGCACTGATTTTTCCCTTGCTTTGATTTCTTAACACTTCCGAAATAATCATTTGAATGTTAATACTGCCATCGGTACTTGAAGTCGGGTAACCGGCAGGTTTATCCACAACAATTAAATCGCGGTCCTCATATAAGACCGGAAAAGGCAGGTTGGCCTTAGTCGAAGTCCTGGAATATTGGTTAATATCAATTACATCTCCGGGTTTAAGCATCCGGGAATGTAAAGTGACCTGATTATCGTTTATTCTTATCGCACCGCTTTGCAATAACTTCTTAATTCTTGTGCGGGGGGAGTCAGGGTACTGTTCTGCAAGAAATTCGATCAGCGTATATGACTTATTTACAGTTATTTTCAATCTTCAACTTTTTGGCATTATTATAGTATTCCGGCTATTTTTCTGCAATTAATATATTTCAAAAATGTGACAGATTTGTTATTTCTGATGTCGTTTGCTCCTGTCCATCAGGTTTAAGTAAAAAGTCGCTTAATGTAAATCATAAAGCATCCTGAGGGCTTTTTTGATAACCAGGTCAGAAGAACCGATCTCAAAGCGTGTTGAGGTGACTTCATATCCGCCTTCTTTATATAATTCAGCCGGAGGCAGATAGCCGACTGCGCCGTTGCAGTGTGTAATCACAAATGTATGTTTGAAAGGAGAGCTTTTTTTAATTTCCATGCCAATTTCAGTCAGCATTTCAACGTTGAAGCCTACAAAAGCCACATCATTGCCTATCCGTGCTACTGTAATAATAACGGGAACAGTTGCAGGCTGGGGCTTGTCGGGTATGTTTTTACCATCCTCAGCTTTCTTTCGGGGACATTCAAGAGTAGCAGCTGAAGTACTGATTTCTCCACCCGGATTAACTTCTTTTATGCTCCGGAAGACGCTTACCACCTCTTCTCCCAGCATAGTTCCAAGGAGAACGGGCTCCGGGATCCAGCCAGGCTCATTATTAAATCCCGGAAGAATCCGGTACCAGGGATCAATATTACCTGATGCCCCGGCAAATACCGGAGAGATAAAATCCTTGCCCAGAATCTTTTCGACAAACTGAGCTGAAAGACCCAGTATGTCGCCGCTTACGATCATGTTCGAAGGACCTAATGAAGTAGAATGTGTTGCATAATCGTAAATAGCCCCCACATTCGAACCATCAGCGGCTGCCAATTTCATCACCAGAACTTCTTTATCGGTTATTCCGTAAGGATTCCTCCCAAGAGTAATTGATCCGTCTGGTCTCATCTCCCGCCTGTTTGCTCCAACCGGTGAAGAGCCAGTACCCAGACCTGTAAGAACAGGTTTCATATTATTAAAAGCCTCACCGATAACTGTAATAAGTTTCTGCTGAAGTGTTTTTGTATATTCAATATTGTTTGGATCGCCGGTTTCAGGATTCAGGGATAATACCGGAGCACTGTGTGAGTGTATTGTGGCAAGAAAAAGCTCTGATTCATTTAGACCGAATTTATCCAAAATGGTTTTTTGAAAAACAGGGAATAACTCACTTCCGTACGATCCAATATCAGTAGAAACCAGAACGATTCTCCTGCCATTATTTTCAAAGACAACAGCACGTGCTGATAAAGGGTCGTGTACCCCTTCCGAATAAGTTTTTCTTGAGGCGTATCCGTACAGTTTAACGGGGATAGCCGGTGTGATATCGATTTTTGCAATACCTGCCCTGAGAATTCCGGATGTCACTTCTGACCTTTTCACCTGTCCGGTAGAAACAAGGCTGAACAAAGGGATTAAAACTATCAGAATAATCTTTTTCATTGAGAAATAAAATTTAAGTTTAACCTGAGAAGAACAAATATAAATCATTTCCGGCTATAAAATCAGGTGTGAGTGGATAATGTGGCCTGGCATTTCTTATCGGCGGAAAATTCCCTTAAATTAGCTTGCTGAAAGATTGGCACAAGTTTTGTCATTCATTAATTGTAAACGTGTTCTTCTAACAATTAAAGTCATGAAAAAGTTAATAACCACCACGATTTTCGCAGCCCTGGCTGTAATCGGGAGTACAATAATGGCCCAGGAACAACCGGATGAATATCTGGGACTGCCCGGGGATAATCTTAACCTTTATGCCGTTATGAATTTGTTTCAGAATTCTGAAACAATTGAAGGTTTTGAAAGAAGCCTTAACGATGAAAATTCGAGGATCAACAACCTCGACCTTAATGGTGATAATCTTATCGATTACATCAGGGTAACCGACTATGTCGACGATAATGTCCACACAATAGTGCTGCAGGCTGTTTTAGGCCGGAAGGAGAGTCAGGATGTGGGTGTTTTCACAGTTGAACGTTTTCGTGACGGATCTGTTCAGATACAGCTTATTGGTGATGAATTATTATATGGACGTAACTATATTATAGAACCTTTATATGCTGAAACTCCTAACCCGGGTTATACCGGAAGACAGGCCAGGGAAAATGGAAATGTTGTCAGAACCACATATGTTGAGGTTGCTGCATGGCCTGTGGTAAGGTACATATTTCTTCCCAACTATTCAATCTGGAGATCATCGTGGTATTGGGGTTATTATCCCCGGTACTGGAATCCATGGCGTCCATACTACTGGCACTATTATTACGGATATCATTATAACTGGTACCCTGATTATTACAACCGTTATCACCGCTGGGACCATCACCGTTATGCCCACTGGAATGATTTTTACTACAATGGACACCGAACCCACTCCCGTAATGTAAGTATGAGGATTAATGAAGGTAATTACAGGACCACTTATTCTCATCCCGAACAGAGACAGGAAGGGGAAGCACATTATGCAAGATTGCATCCTGACAGACCATCCTCTATCTCTTCGGGAAACAATACCAGCAGACGATCCGGGTCAGAAGCAGGTTCCAACAGAGAGCCGGCAGGCAACAATACCGGTACAACCACCAGGCGGTCGGGTACCTCCGTTACCAACCGTTCAGGGGCAAATACCTCAGGAAACGGCAATACAGGAACTTCAAGACGCTCGACAACTACAGGCTCAAACAGATCTGAAACTACCACCTCTGCCGGTGAAAACAAAGGGAGTGTCAGAAGATCCGGAACAACTGTAAAAAGCGGAAGTGACATCAATTCAAAATCGGGGCAAAATGAAGGTACAACCAGAAGGTCGACCACCACTGCTACCGACCGGAAAGAATCTGCTCCTTCTTCATCACAGTCTTCAGGGACAACACGCAGATCGACCACTACAGTTACTGAAAGATCAGTCAACAGACCTGAGACAGCTCCAAGAACTGAAAGCAGCCGGACGTCTAAACAGTCAAACACGAGTGTAAGTTCATCAAACCGGAGGAGCAATGTAAGCAGCAAAAAGGAAACTACGATAAGGCAGGGCAGTAAAAGCAGCAACACTGAAAGCACGAAAACATCACGGCGGAAATAACAAACAAATTTCTGAAAATATAAAATTAATGCAGGGGCGTTTCAGCAACGCCCCTGCATTTTTTTAAATATCAGGGAGATTAACAATAAAGCTTAAAATGCTGTAATCACCCCAACGCTTACTTTTCCGTATGGATCACCTGAGAATATCTGAGTAAATTCCGACACAACCCTCATATTGCGTCTGAGAAGGTATCCGGCATGGAGAGTTGCTGATGAATAATCCAAATCATTAAAATCAGAATCAACCCAGTTAAAAAGTCCGGTAAGATACCACTTGCTCATATCCCCTTTAGGGGCATAAATGACCTCAGCAAAAGCCCCATCCGTAAGTATGTCGCTGGCTGTCGAGCCTGATTCCAGAAGAACCCTGGAATCGGTTCTTTTAACATACTGGGCATTTATAATCAGTTTTTCATCAAGGTTTATTGTCAGATCAGGACCGAACATTTGAATTTCACTTGTAAATGGTCCGTTAATATCTAAAAAGCGCTCTTTTCCGGTATATCCGAAGAATCCAACAGAAATACTTTTACCGATTGACTGGCTTACCCTGAGCATGAAGTTCTTATATTTGTCTTTGTCAAAAAGGTATCCCTCCCCTGCTTCTCCAATTCCGCAGCCATTAAGGATCTGGCCTACCAGAGTCGTACCTGTGGAGAAATCCTTTTCGAATATAATGCCCCTGTCATATTTCAGATCAGCTGACGAGGTTCCCGGAGCTGAACCATATATTTTGTAAGGTTCAAGTGTATACCTTAACTCACCCTTGAAAAGCGGGTCCGAAACCTGAAACTGTCCTATGTAAAGATTAATACCTGAATTAAGAAAATTGTGGTACATGAGAAAAGCATCCTCAACGCCGGCTATTGAACCCCTTTCGTTAAACAGAAAATAGAAATAGTATGAAAGCTTATCGGAAAGCTCTCCGCCTGAAAGTATTTTCAAAACAAACGGAGCTCCAAAGTCTGCTGTTCCCTGGTCGCCGGAATTATATGTAACAAATCCATCCATCCTTATTGCAAGAGGAAGTTCCCTGAATAGTGAAAGCTTATCATCACCTGTCTGGATAAAATACCGTGGCGATTCATATTTAGTCATCCTGAATCCGTTTCCTGCGAATTCATCACCGAATGCCTTTAGTCGCGGCAATGCCGGTGAGTGGCAAACCTGGCAGCTTATCTGGTATTTACGGGCAAATGCCGGGATCGCATAAATATCAATAAAAGGGATAAGAGTAAAAATAATTATTGCTGATACCGTGATCCGAAATAAACTAATTCTTTTCATCTTATTTGTTTGTAATGAATTTATTAAATAATTCCTATGGTCCTTTTACCCCCTTTCCTGTTTCCCCTAAAGGGGGAAATGATTTAAATGTCCGTTCCTTTCATGGGAGAGGGGATTTGTTTTTAATTTGAGAGATCAGGGTAATATTGTCACATGGGTGGAATGCTCATTAACCTCCATGATTTCAGATTCGGAAGGCTCGACTTTCAGCAGGTCAGCGACAGGTTTTACCAGTAACTGATAATTCAGAACGGCTCTTACTTTCATATCACCCGGAGCGGCATCATTTGGAACACGGAAGGTGAACTTCTCAACTTTGGTTTCTCTTGGTCCGATACGATAGTCGACTCCCAGTTTGCCGGTATTCCACTGCATTATTGTCATTCTTCCCTCCGGGTCAAAATATGGCATTCTGAATATCCTGTTCCCCGACGGGATACCGTCACGCTGAACACCCTTAAAATCAGATATTCCCAGTGGAACTCCCATATCCTGATAAGCCAGATAATCACCAGAGATTGTGTACTCTTCTCCCTCAAAACCTTTCTTATCGACATTCAGATGATAAACTTTACCTTTTGAATCAGTTGCTTCAACCTGCAGCCATGCAATACGATCCTCAACAGATCCGGTAGGAAATTTATGGCCTGTCTTCTGGTTAAACAGTGCGACAGTAAAAATTATATCCTCAGTGGGTTCCGCTTCACGGATATCAGGTTGTATCCTGAGTTCAATCGTCCCCCTTACTTTACCGGGGTCGTGGGCGCCATGAAACAGATGAAGCCTTGAATCGTCGTAAGGAGTTGTCATAATTGCATTGAGGAATGGACCGCCTTTGGGCATATGACAATCCTGGCATCTTATATTCTCTTTTGAATAGGGTCCTTCTTTCCATTCAAGCTGTGTGCTCTTGACCCATACATCGAATGGATTCTTTTCATTATGACAGTTCCCGCAAAATTCAGTTGTTTTGAAAAAATCATTTGTAATTATTTTATGAGC
>CAYPKL010000204.1:0-9208 GCA_964411285.1 uncultured Rikenellaceae bacterium | reverse complement strand
CACATAACTGACACCAGGTTTTTCCGGTCTTTTCTGTTCTTCAGCGGTGTATTTCTGATTATATTTCTTCATCAGCTCATCCTGCATTGCCTGAGGATATGAATATATTGCATCCCATCCCCCAATTCCGGGAGCTTTAGACATTATACTGTGAGTCAGATTAAATCCATTGTCCTGCATATCCATCACTCCTTCACTTCCGATAAACCTGGTAATTCCCTTATCGCCCTGTCCGCTTACAAAATTCACTCTTAACATTAACTGAAAGGCCGGATGCTCTTTCGATTCGGGGTATTGCATGATCGCAGTCATAACATCAGGCACATCGCGGCCATCTTTCCAGTAACACAGCTGCCCGGAGGCAAAAATAGTTTCCGGCCCGATTGAATCAGTCAACAAATGAATTCCTGACAATAAATGCACAAAAAGGTCCCCCGCAACTCCGGTACCAAAGTCGCGGTAATTTCTCCACCAGAAGAATTTTTTTGCATCCCAGGGCATTTTGGTCATTCCTTCAATATACCTGTCCCAATCAACTGTTTCAGGATTTCCGTCAGTTGGCATTGTATATTCCCATGCGCCCAGGGCATCCTGTCTGTCAAATGAGGCTTCAACGCAATTAAGCTGGCCGATTGCTCCTGTTTTATATAACTCTTTTGCCTTCCTGTAAACAATGCTGCTTACACGCTGACTTCCCACCTGCATCGGCTTTCCTGTCTTTTTCTGTGCGGCAATAACCGGTAGGCCGTCACTTATTTTCTGCACAACTGGTTTTTCGCAATAAACAGCTTTCCCTGCATTCAGGGCATCAATGGTTATTCTGGCATGCCATTGATCGCTGGTGGCAATTATTATAGCATCAATATCTTTTCTGCCAAGCAATTCACGGTAATCACGGGTTGTATAAATATTCTTCCCGTACTTTTCCTTTGCCCTGGTCAGCCTTCCGGTATACAAATCGCAC
Organism: uncultured Rikenellaceae bacterium; assembly: GCA_964411285.1. Taxonomy (GTDB): domain Bacteria; phylum Bacteroidota; class Bacteroidia; order Bacteroidales; family VadinHA17; genus LD21. The sequence continues at coordinate 8,244 of CAYPKL010000204.1, read as the reverse complement.
ACAGCTGCAAGTTCAACACCGGGAACTTTAACAGCTGTGTCGGTATCTGCATGACCCATGATCCCCATACCTATGGTGGCAATTCTGATCTTATCATTCGGACCTGCCTTTGTCAAATTGGGCATTATACCTGTTTTTATCTCTTCAGAGGCCAGAGAATTCAGTGATCCTGCTGCAAGCAAAAGGGAAGAGCCTCCCAGTTGTGTGATAAATTTTCTGCGTGTGGATTTAGTTTTCATATTTGATTTTTTATAATAAGAGCCGATTGGTATATTAATTTGCAATTCTGGTCCGGAATACTTTGTACGAATGTGGTTTGATCGTTACATCAAAACTCTTTGTCCGTTCAACCGATCTTGCCATAAATGGAGGAAGCGGAACTATTGCCCCCTCAAGAGATTCACCTGACAGTAAATCTTCGATCGCACCGACTGACTGATCTGATATTATTTTAACTGTAACAGGCTCCGGCAGGAACGATTCCACAATAAAGGTGCCGTTGTCATAATAAAAAAGACTTACCTGTGACGGACCTTCAATCTTAATTTTGAAATCCTGTGTTGCAACAGCACGTATTCTGTTCAGTATTTCCGCGGGGTACTGGTAAAGATCTGAAAAGTTGTCGGGTATCGTAAGTACATAAAGGCTTCCTTTTGAGTATAGAGCCCTGTGGAGAATTGGCCAGCCTGATGCACCCTTAATTGCTGAAGCTTCCTCCCATGAATCGTTTGTGAGGTAGTTGATTTGCGGTATCAGGATTTCCTGAGATGATTTACAGTTCCTGAACCATCCTGCTTTGAAATCAGTGACCATGGTTTTTCTGCCGGTGTATGTCAGTTCAGCGATATCTTCAATGCCTTTCCCCTGTAATGCTCTTAACAAACCCGAGGTGATCATGACATTTTTACCTGCCTGCAGTCGTTCTTTTATTTTCTGAACTATCTGCGAATCAAATTTTGCCGATTCGGTAAGCAGGATCATTTTCCCATCAGTTGGAAATGTTGGCGATATATCCATTGGAATACCTATCATACCCAGAAAATTTTGTAGAAAGTCTTCACCTGTAGCGTGAAATGGCCGGTAGCTCTTCACTCCCACCGGATTTCCCAGCAACCCGATAAACTTATCTACCTGCTCAAATGTGATACCCGCAGCCCTGGCAATTGTCGAAGGATAAATAATCTTACCATCAGCCGATTGATATGGTTTCATCATTGCATCAAAATCAAAGCTTGTCTGGCTCCCCTGCCACGATGCCCGGAGTCCCAGTCGGATAGGCGTCTGAAGCTGACTGTAGTCGAACATTGTAATTTCAGGAGCTTTTGCAAAAAGTGTAAGCCAGAATTGCTCTGCATAGCGATCCATATAAAATGAGGCTCCCGGGTCAACCCACCCGCCTCCGTTTCGTCCGGGTGCAATATTTTCGAAATATCTTATTATAAGGTAACTGAGATATTGCTGAAGATGCTGATCCATGGTCACCGCGTCGCGTGTTTCTGTCCCTGCATAAATACCATCAAACATTTTGGGTTCAGTCTCAAGGTTGAATCCCAGCCCCTGAAAATGTTCATACCAGTTCGGGTATTTGATTACAATCTTTACTTTGGGATTAACTGCTTTTGCCGGGTTAATGATCAGATCGCGGGCAGCATCCGTCATAAGTTTCAGCCTGAAATCGGTCCAGCTCATATCTCCCTTTGCCTTTATGCACAGATCGCATTTACAACTGGTAAAAAAGAAATCGTCAAGAATGAACTCATCAAAATGGCTGGCAGTAAATTCGGCAATCTTCCTTGCCAGTTGTCTGTGTTCAGGATTGGAATAACAAAAGGTCTCGAAATTGTTTCTCTCGTCTATTGTATATGTGATCCCTCCGGCTACCTTAAGTCCTTTTGAATTAAAGAACTTAATTGCAGATTCCAGTGTCTTTTCATCCACAATAATCCTGTCGCGGTGGGTTTCGAGGTATATCTTGTCGATCTTAACCTGCTGGCTTATAAGGTTCCAGCTCTCTTCCAGCTTCTTCTGATCACCCATTTCGCGTACCTCATAGGCTCGTGCATATACCGAAACGGTGAAATTTTTATAGAATGGCGGCTTTTGAGCTGAAACACCCAGGTAAATGAATACAAAAAGTAAAATGGTGGTTAGTTTTCTCATCGAAAAATGAATTAATTTATCAGTTGGTTTACTCAAATAAAGATAAATATTATGGCTGACTTTGACATCAAAACATAAATTAAACAATTTTTATAGATCCAATAGTTTTAAGGAATAGAATTACATCCTATTTTTCTTATTTTTGTGACACGAATATTAATAATAATAACACTATGTCATTAGTCCGTTTTGGAGTAAGCCTTGAAAAGGAAATCCTCGAAGCACTCGATAATTTTGTTATTGAAAACAAGATGCCAAACCGCTCGCAGGCTATACGTCATCTGGTTGAACAAAACATTGTCGAAAGAAAGTGGCAGTGCAATCAGATTGTTGCAGGAGCAGTGGTAATGCTTTACGATCATCATAAAGGCGACATAACAATTAAATCGAACGATATTCAGCATGAGTATTTTGATGTGATCCTGTCATCGCAGCATTTCCATCTGAATCATGACAATTGCCTTGAGATTATTGCTGTAAAAGGTAAGGCAAAAAGGCTGACAGAACTTTCTGACAAATTAATCGGATTAAAAGGAGTTATCCACGGTAAACTTGTGATGAGCAGGGTAATGTAATTTTTTTACATTTGGAGTGACACGAATTAAGAAAAAAGTAGCATATTTATAAACCTCTTTCAGGTTATTTTTTTGCAGAAATAGTAACACGATATTATAAGAATGTAACATTTAGTTGAAAATCACTATGAAAAAGAATAGCTTAATATTTCTGATCACAATCCTGATAGCTTCAGCATCAGGATTTTCACAGCAGAATGTTAGGTCTCTGAGAGATACTGTAAACATTGATGAAGTTATTATAACAGGGACAAAGACTGCAGTAAACAGAAATATGGTTCCCCTTACAGTATCACTTATCACAAATGAAAAAATTGAAAGCAGCTCTGAATCCGCATTGCTTCCTGTTTTATCAGAACAGGTCCCGGGTCTGTTCATTACACAAAGGGGAATTACGGGATTTGGCGTATCCACAGGTTCGGCAGGCCAGATATCTCTCAGGGGTATTGGCGGAAGTCCAAATACACAGGTTCTTATATTGCTTAATGGAAATCCACAGTTCATGGGAATCATGGGGCATCCGTTATCCGACTCTTACATAGCTTCCGATGTTGAAAAGGTAGAAGTGATCCGCGGTCCGGCATCCACTTTGTACGGGACAAATGCAATGGGCGGTGTAATAAATATTATTACAAAAGAACAAAAGGAAGATGGTTTTAAGGCGAATGCCCGACTTATGTATGGTTCTTATAATACTCAGAAATATATGGTTAACAGCGGATTCAAAAAGAATGGATTCAATGTTTTTGCATCTTTTAATCACGACCAGACAGACGGTCATCGCGATTCTTCTGATTTTAAAATAAATAATGGTTATTTCCGCATTGGTTATGATATCAGCAAAAATCTGAATGTAACCGCTGATTTCAGTCTTGCAAATTTCGATGCTACCGACCCTGGCCCCGAAGATTCCTATGCCGGTTACACAATTGACATTACACGTGGAATGGGAGCTGTTGCTCTGGACAATAAATTTGAAAAAACAAATGGTTCTTTCCGGTTCTTTTACAATTTCGGAGAGCATAATATTACTGATGGATTTCACTCAAAAGATGAAAACTATGGCATATTGCTTTACCAGGCTTTTAACCCTTTTAAAGGAAATACAATAACGGCGGGAATTGATTATAAACAATATGGCGGGATCGCGGAAAATGTAAAAGCGATGCACGGGAATGGAATAATATTCGGCGATACAACTGTTCAGGAAATGGCTGGTTACATTTATGTTCAGCAGGAATTATTTACAAAACTGGTTTTAAATGCCGGATTCAGATTGGAACATAATAGTGTATTTGGCAATGAACCTGTACCAACCGGGGGAATTGCTTACAATGCTTCACTCACGACAACATTAAAAGCTTCCGTTGCCAAAGGATTCCGCAGCCCCACAATCCGCGAACTCTACCTGTGGACTCCCGCCAATGCAAATCTGGAACCGGAAAGAATGATGAACTATGAAATCGGGATTCTGCAAAAATTGCTTGAGAATAAAATCTCACTCGAATTAACATTATTTAAATCAAATGGTGATAACCTGATACAAACTGTAATGGGTTCCACCGGCCTTAAAAATATAAATACCGGTGAATTTTCAAACACCGGTATTGAATTTGCCGGTACTTTCAGACCCACCGGTAAACTGACATTCAATACTAATTATAGCTTTGTATCCATGAAAGAACCCCTTATTGCCTCTCCCGAACAGCAGCTTTTTGTAAGCGGTACCTATAAATGGAGCAGGTTTTCACTGAACATTACTCTTCAGCACATTCAAAATCTATATACACAAATAAGTCCTCTGGAAGTAAAGAATAGCTATTCACTGCTAAATTCCAGAATAGCCTATAAGGTTAATAATTATGCTGATGTATTTCTAAAAGGAGAAAATCTGACTGACCGGAAATATTATATAAACTACGGCTATCCGATGCCGGGAATAGTAGTTTTTGGAGGAATTAATCTGCATCTTTAACATTTTTTAATTACAAATGCCATTACATAATTTTCGTTAGTATTAAATTTTTGAATTTTTTATAAAAACATACGCATGCATATCCCTGACGGCTACCTCAGCCCGCAGACATATATACCTCTTACCTTGGTATTTGTTGCAGTTACGGCCATAGCAGTAAGGAAAGTAAAAAAAGAGCTTTCTGTACGGGAGATCCCGTTTCTTGGTATGGCAGCAGCTTTTTCTTTTATAATTATGATGTTTAATTTACCTGTTCCGGGAGGGACTACAGGTCATGCTGTAGGATCGGCTGTAATTGCAATATTATTTGGCCCCTGGTCGGCATCGGTAGCTGTATCAGTTGCTCTTGTAATCCAGGCCTTAGTTTTTGGCGACGGAGGGATCACCGCATTAGGAGCTAACTGTTTTAACATGGCTATCTTTATGCCGTTTATTGCATATTTTATTTTTAAACTCCTGAACAGCAATTCATATAAAAAGGCAAGGGTGTGGTTTGCAGGATTCGTATCCGGGTATTTAAGCCTTGTTCTGACGGCAATCCTTACTGCAACAGAATTCGGGATCCAGCCTATGGTTGCATCAACTGCTGACGGGAAACCATTGTATTGCCCTTATGACCTCAGCATAGCGATTCCGGCAATGGCGATTGAACATTTGCTGGTTTTTGGTATTGTTGAAGGGATTCTGACTGGTCTGATTATCAGCTATTTTTTGAAAAATGAACCGGGATTAATTTATGCTTTCAGGAAAAAAACAGAAAATGAAACCTGATAAACTTCAAAAGAAAATTCTTTTAATCCTGCTTGTGCTTTGCATACTTGCACCAGTCGGATTAATACTTCCGATGTTTTTTAATGCGGGTGACGCCTGGGGTGAATGGTCGGCCAGCACTTTAAAAGATCTGATTGGTTATATACCAAAAGGTCTGGAGAGATATACGGATTTATGGAATGCGCCACTCCCTGATTATTCTTTAAATGTGGACGACAGATCGATTGTTCACCAGTCAGGTTATTATATTGTTTCAGGTATAGCCGGAGCGACTCTGGCATATGTTGCAATGTTGATAATATCAAAAATACTTGTCAGAAATAAAAAATAAGATACCATCGTTCCTGCTCCGGAATGTCAATGAACGAAATGATCCGGCAGATCGGAGACGGGTTAAAATCTCCTTCCTTGACAAAACTGTTTTAAGTTCAGCCAGAGCTGTTAAATCCATCTACATGCAGGCAGAAAATGCATCAGGGAACAATGTTATCCGGAACATCAATCCTTACGTTAAGTTTATTTCCCTTATTTATCTGGTTGTGGTGATCAGCATTGTGCATAATTTGGGCTCACAGATACTTATTACAGCCTTCATCTTTTTACTTTATTACATAGCCTCATTAAAAGTTTTCCAGGTCTACAGGAAAATATTCATTATTGCATTCGTTTTTGGTTTTCTGACAATTTTACCTGCATCTCTCAATGTCATAACCCCGGGCAATGTTATTTTTAACCTTATCACATTTGATAAGCCGTCACATTTTTGGATCTATAACATTCCTCAGCATATAGGCATTACCAAAAATGGGATTCAGGTAGTAGCATTGTTTTTCCTCCGGGTCCTTAATTCCGTTTCAATTGCTCTGCTGATAGTCTATACCACTCCGTTCCCGTCACTTGTCAAGTCATCAAAAATATTAGGAGTGCCCGATACGTTTCTGATGATCCTTACTCTTGCATATAAATATATTTTTATTCTGTCGCGTACAATAGAAGAGACTTACCTGGCTTTAAAATCAAGGCTTGCCGGAAACATAAGGAACAGGAACATAAGAGAAGTGATTGGCGGACGAATACTTTTTATTTTTAAAAGATCCATCATCATCTATGAAAATACCTATAATGCAATGGTTTCAAGAGGTTATACAGGGAAAATTAAACTTCAGGCAAAGTATCCTTTTACCACTACTGACTTCATAGCTATTGTTGTGGTAGCTTCATCAGGCATTGCTTTTATCTTATTATAACAAATTTATGGAAGAAATTATATCCCTGAAGAATATCAATTATTCATACTTTGGCAACATCCCGGCTCTTAAAGATATTAACCTTTCAATAAAAAAAGGTGAGATATTTTCAATAATCGGACTGAATGGCTGCGGCAAAACTACATTGCTTCATATAATTAACGCGCTGATTTTCCCAGGTTCCGGAGAGGTTTTTTTTGAAGGGAAATCCATTACTGAAAAATCCCTTAAAGAGAAAAATTCCGGCACAGAGTTCCGGCAGAAAATGGGTTATATATTCCAAAATCCCGACATGCAGCTGTTCTGCCCTACGGTTTTTGATGAACTTTTGTTTGGACCCCTGCAAATAAACCTTCCGCCTGAAATTGCCAGGGAAAGAGCTGAACAGACTTTGGCTTACCTTGGCATAGAGTCTCTCAGGGACCGTCCGGTTTATATGCTGTCAGGAGGAGAAAAGAAGAAGGTTGCTATCGGGTCTGTCCTGACAATGAATCCGGAGGTCCTTCTTGTTGATGAACCGCTTTCAGGCCTTGATCCTAAAACACAGACATTTTTCATTGAAATCCTTTTTGAACTGAACCAGGCAGGAAAGACCATTATTTTTACGACCCATCATCTTGATCTTATCGACCACCTTCAGCCGGTGGTTGCAGTACTCTCGGATGAGCACACGATCAGAAAAACAGGAACTGCTTCAGAAATTCTTAATGACCAGGAACTTCTCATAAATGTAAATCTCATTCATGAGCACGTCCATAAACATGGAAGTGAAGAACATAAACACTATCATTCGCATTATGTCTTTCATAAGCATTAATTACAGAATCGGAATTTAATTTTGGAATCTATGAGAAAATCCATTATCCCGCTGCTGTTAATCTTTCTTAATTTGACAACCCAGGGGCAGCCGTTACCTCTTAAGCTGAAACACACTGTTATTATTGACACCGACTGCGGGGCCGACGATATGCGTGCTATAAGCTTTTTGCTTGATCGCCCTCAGATAACCATAAAAGCAATATTATTGTCCGATGGCTCCTTGCCTCCTGATGAAGGATTTGAAAAAGTCAGATCACTCCTGAATGAATTCAAAAGTGATACAATCCCGGTCGCCTGTGGTGAGGTTCTAAAAGGGGTCAATCCCCCATGGCGTAAGTTCAACAGGCAGATCAGATGGGGACAAGAATCAGGCAGTAATCAATTAACAAATTTTAGTGCAGTCGATTGCCTGTCGGAAAAACTGGTCAAAACCGATGAAAAGATTATCCTGGTATGCCTTGGTCCGCTGACAAATATTGCCGGTTTGACCAAAAAAAATCTTTCACTTTTGTCGAAAATTGAACGGATAATCTGGTTTAACGAATCTGTAAAGCCTTTACAGGGATTTAATTATGAATGCGATAAGGAAGGGGCCGATCTGGTATTCAAATCAAAAATAAGAATAGATGTTATCTCCGGTCTGAATAATGAAAAAGCGGTTTTCGATACATCCATGTACAGGGTTTGCAGCCAGTCA
>CAYPKL010000203.1:0-5257 GCA_964411285.1 uncultured Rikenellaceae bacterium | reverse complement strand
ATCCCCGTGAGGATCTGAGCTTTCTCCATTCAGCAGCAGTATAGCTGCATCATCCTGTGCCATGTTGTTAGTGTATTCATTTGTCCAGTAAACTAACCTTACAGGAAGTGATTCTTTAGGAACATCAGGATTCTCACTTTCGAGGCGTGGATAAAGTATAGGATAGTGAGTTCTTCTCCTTTCAGCATAAGCTTCCTGGCTATCGGGAAGAAGACCAATCCATTTCTGTGTAATGATCTGTTCAAGCTGCTGTTCTTTTGTTCCTCCGGTGAGGAAAGCAACAGGTGCGGTAGAAACAGGAGCCTGTACAAGAGGTACTGGTCCCTGAACAGTATTCATGTCTTTTCCGGGACTGGCCGGGATATAAGTGCTGGTAGTGTACACTTCACCCTTAAGGTTTGCATCAGTCAATCCGTTTTCAGCAAGAGATGTCTGTATTCCCTGATTATAGAGTGATTCTACAGTTCCGCCTCCCATATTCCATCCTTCTAGAACGCCTTCAGCTCTCAGGAAATATGATTCAAAAGCTCTCATTACAAACCATTTCGGACCTGCTGCTCCAACAACTGTATATGGCGCTGCATGATCAGAAGCAATTTCATCGAATTTAACAGCGCTCCTGTCATTCTTGGTCTGGCCGTTCCTTACGCCTTCATAGGGGAAAGCTACACCTGCTGGATCATCTGTTGCATCCGGTGTTTTCGCACCTTTGAAATAGGAGGCAACCCTTGGGTCGAGATAACCTTTGAGGATACTTTCCATATCGGCGCTCATCCTGTACTCAGCCCATGGACTGATAATGTTATAAGGATTCTGGAAGTCAGTTGATGTGGTGATCCATCCGTTGTCGGCATTGTCAGAAAGAACACCTTCTGTAATGGCTTTTTCACATTGTGTTTTGGCAACTGCAGGATCTGCATATTTAAGTCTCATGCCTAATCTGAGCCTGAGCGAGCTTCCGAATTTCTGCCATCTGTCAAGGTTCCCGCCGTAAACCATATCATACTTTGAAAGTGTTGCGGAAGTAGCACCTGCGTTTTGTTTAAGAATTCCAATAGCCGTATCAAGTTCAAGGAAGAAGTTTTTATAGATATCCTGTTGCTTGTCATAGGGCACCTCTTTCTGCATGTTTCCGTACTGAGAGTAAGGTATTGGCCCGAGTGCATCGGTATATCTGTGATAGCACCAAACTTTCCAGATTTTTGCCATTGCCATCTCCGGCTGAAGACCAGCAGTCCTTGCAAAATCTTCAGAATACTTGATCTGAGCGGATTCGGACGCATAAAAAGAGTTGAATGCACCATTGAGCCAGCTTCCAACCATTACAAACCTGTCGGAGAGGAAATTGGGTGTTGTGGTTGCCCAATAATTGGCATAAATATCAAAATATAGTGAATGAAGCAGCTGCATTCCATTTCCCGCAGCCTGCAGATAAGATGGACCCATTATAGACTTCTTAAACACAAATCCGTAGGAAGCCTGGTCGAGGCTCGCCAAAGTAAGTGCCTTTGGATTGGTGTTTATCTCATCAAAATCTTTTGTACAACTACTGTAACTTACAGTAATCAACAAAACAATAAACAACTTTAATAGATTTTTCATAGTATATTGCTTTACTTATTTTAATTAAAAGCTGAAATTAAGTGATGCCCCGTAGGTACGTGTTGTCGGCAGCGGGAAAGCTGATTCTCCTTCATAGGTATTTGATGTACCGATCATTATTTCAGGATCAATATATTTATTCTTATTATAGAAGAAGAACAGGTTGCGGCCAACAAGAGAGATCCTTGCACCTTTGATGAAGGTACCTGAAATAATACTTTTTGGCAGATTATACCCAAGAATAATTTCCCTCATACGGATATTCGATGCATCCCTTACGAAAGCTCCTCCTGCAGGATTATTTCTTCCTCCCACGTTGTTCCAGAAAGCTTCAGAGTTTGTTGCAACTGTATTTACTGCACCTTCGTCAGTTACACCTTTTTCTCCCTTGAAAACATCCCTTCCGAACAGCAGAGAACCGGGAGCTCTTCCAATAGCAGTATATTCCTGAATACCGCTACCGGCTGAAATAGCTTCGGTGAATGCGATGAATGTACCTCCCTGCCGTATATCTACAAGGAAGCTGAGGTTTATGTTTTTATATCTGAAAGTATTATTTATACCGCCTAACCAGTCGGGATTCCAGTTTGCAACCCTTTCTGACATACCCGGGGTGATCCTTGGAATACCGTTTGTAGCGATAATAACATTTCCGTTAGAATCCCTGAGCCATGATTTTGCATATACTTCACCAAACGGTTGTCCCTTAACCAGCTTATACTCTCTTATAAAGTCTGTACCGAATGAAAGCACGTTAAATCCTTCAGCTATATCGAGGATCTTGCTGTTATTTTTTGACCAGTTGAGGTCAATATCCCATGAGAAGTCTTTTCCATCAACAACAGCTACGCCAAGGGTAATTTCAGCACCCCTGTTCTGTACATCAGCACCGTTCTGGAATATGCTTGCCACACCTGATGTTGCAGGGACCGGAGTTGCAAAAAGCTGATCGTATGTATTTGTCTGATACCAGGTGAAGCCCAGCCTGATCCTGTCCTTAAGGAGCCTGAGGTCAAATCCTGTTTCAATTGATTTGGTGGTTTCAGGTTTAAGGTTGGCATTTGGAAGGGTGTTGCTGAGTGTAACAACTCCGCCTGTACCGACAGTGGCAGTTCTTTCCAGTTTGTATGGATCTGTATCATTTCCAACTATAGCATAAGAACCTCTGAGTTTAAAATGAGTAATGATCTGCGGTAGAGTTACCAGATCGCTTACTACAGCTGTTAAACCCACTGACGGATAGAAGTAGGACCTGTTGTTTGACGGAAGGGTTGAACTCCAGTCATTTCTTCCGGTCACGTTCAGGAAAATAGCATTTTTCCATGATAACTCGCCGAATCCGTAAACCGAATTGACAGCTTTCTTACTGTATTCTTCGTAAGGCCTGGGGTTACCTGTATTGGCAAGGGCAAAGAGGTTCTCGATGTTGAACACAACACCTGCACCCTGAATCAACTGATACTGAGTTTTGTAACTGTTGGCTCCGGCATTAAGGTCAAGGTTGAAATCACCAAAACCTTTTTTAAAGTTGAGGAGAACGTCACTGTTCCAGCCGTATGATGAGGAATTGTTCTTGGTGTAACCACCATTGATAGCCTGTGTATAGGTATCATTGTACATCTTCAGTTCGTACTGGTTGAATGAGGCGTCAACCGCAGATCTTCCCATAATCGAAAGTTCCTTGGTTATATTGTATTTAAGGCTCATCATTCCAATCGACCTCATGTTTTCTGTCGGCTGCAGAACGCGGTTCCTTGTCCAGTAAGCGTTACCGGTTCCATTATCGTTCCATCTCCAGTAATGCTGTCTCGTCTGGCCGGCTGCATTTACATATTCGAATTTCTGAATATCTTCGGACCTGATATTCCTCGGAAGAACGTATAAATATCTCATTGGATTATTAAATCCCTCACCGGTTGAGAACGTATTCTCAAAACTCCGTTTTATTACAGAAACTTTAGAGTCGAGAATAAGTTTATCCTTTAAATTTGCGCCAAACCGAAGGTTAATGTTATGAGCGTGAAGATTATTTGATTCAACAATACCTCTTGCCTGTGAATTAGTATAGGAGAAAGCAGTGTTGGTCGTTTTGGTATTCATTACTACCTGGATGTTTGTAGCAATTTCCATTCCCTGCTGGAAATAATCCTTAACGTTATTGGGCTGTGGAAGGTAAGCATAAGTCTTTCCAAATAACGGATCATTCGGGTCTGGAGTCCAGTGAGCAACCTGGGTACCATCCATTTTTGCACCCCATGATACAATTGCGCCCGGCGAATAGATACCATTACCACCCTGGCCATATTCGTTCTGCATTTTGTCAAGCAAAATAGCTGATGTCCCCTGGAATGTGAAACCAAGATCAACAGCCACACCTTCTCCCTTGTCCTGACCTGATTTTGTGGTAATTATTATAGCACCGTTGTTTGCCCTGGCTCCATACAGAGCGGCAGCATTGGCGCCTTTAAGAATGGATATTGAAGATATGTCGTCAGGTGAGATGTTTGAAATTCCACCCATTGGGATACCATCAATTACATAAAGAGGCTGGCTGCTTCCTGCGATAGACCTGTTACCGCGAAGGAGCACTTTTGAATCAGCGCCAACCCCTGTACTTGAAGTTGTTATTGACAGCCCTGCTACCTTACCGCTAAGTCCCTGAACCGGGTTCAGCGATCTGGCTTCTGCCAGAGTTTCGGAGTTAACATTCTGGGCTGCATATGTAAGCGCTTTTGCCTGCCTCGAAATACCGAAGGCAGTTACAACAACATCTTCCAGTGCAAGAACGTTTTGTTCCATTGCTACATTGAACACAGTCTGACTACCAATCGGAAGCTCAACTGTTTTCATTCCAATAAATGAAACTACAAGGGTTGTAGCACTTGCAGGTACTGATAAACTAAATGCTCCATTAATGTCAGTGGCAGTACCTACTGTAGTACCCTTGACAACAACGGGAACGCCGGCCATACCGAGGCCGTCCTCAGCACTGGTCACTTTTCCCGTGATGGTTTTTTGTGCGAAAGCGCCCTGCAATCCTGCAAATAGCAGAAAAGCAAGAAGAATTGCGATTTTTCTCATGGTTTAAGATTAGGTTAGTAAATGTTAAAAGATTATGGTATTAAAATTATGTCAAAATTTGTCACGCAGTAATTAACCCTGATCAAAAATTAACAGATTTTTAACAAATATATTAAAATTAAATTAAAAGCAAAAAAATGCAAACTTTTTTCAACCGACTTTAACATATGAGTTCCGGACTGGGATTGACTCTTTTCTGAAAGATTCCTAATGTATTGATTTTGACCCGGAAGCTGTTTTGTCAATCATAAAATGTCTTTTTGGCGTATTTTAAAAATTAATAAGATACCCATTTTTTTATGAGGCCTTAAGGATTTTAAGGGTTTCAATATAGTTATTTTTAATATTATATTCTGAAGGAAATTTTTGAAAATTTGCTTCTATATGTGAAATAATGGTATCCCTTTCTGCAGGCAAAAACCATTTATTGTTTTTTATCAGAGAAACTGATATTCTATCGCTTAATCTGCCCAGATCGCTGGTTTTATATTCATCCGGCTTGACCTGTTCATCCAATAACCTTACAATTAGCCTTACATAATTATTTTTCACGACCTGCATACCTGACTGGATG
>CAYPKL010000202.1:0-3635 GCA_964411285.1 uncultured Rikenellaceae bacterium | reverse complement strand
TTCACGATACAATGAAGGTGACAGCCCGGGTATTGGATAAATTCATCAAATTTGCAAAAGAAGAGAATTACCGGTTCGAAAGAGCCGACCATCTGTTAAACATTGAACCTTATGAATAGACATATAATAATAGTTTTAAGTTTTTTAATGATCTTTTTACCTGACATCTTATTTGCTCAGGAAAATTTCAGGCCTATGAGTGATGCGGAAGCCTTTAAGGAAAAGCTTGTTACCGCATCAGCCTCTGTTAATACTATTTCAAGTGATTTTATTCAGGAGAAAAACCTTAGCGTTTTGTCGGAAAAAATCATTTCAAAAGGCAGTTTCTGTTTTAAGAAAGAGAATAATATCCGTTGGGAATACACTGCACCCTACAAATATCTGATAATAATCAGCGATAACAAGCTGTTAATGCGTGATGAAAAGAACAGGAAACAACTCGATATTCAGTCAAATCCCCTGTTTCAGGAGATGAATAAATTCATCAGCGGTTGTATTCAGGGTGATATTCTGAAAAATGACAAGGATTACACAAAAGAGTATTTTGAAAATGGCAGGAGCTATTATGTGAAGCTCGTTCCAAAAGCTGAGAAAATGAAGCAGATGCTCAATGAAGTTCACATCTGGTTTGATAAGAATGATCTGACTGTAACCGGAATTAAAATGGTTGAATCGGGGAACGATTATACTCAAATTGAATTTATTAACAAAACAGTGAATACCGAAATACCTCTTGAAAAATTTAGTTTTAGGTAGCTTCTTCCTGCTCGCTTTAGCCGGATGCACTCCGTCAGTTTACAACAGTTTTAAACGGATTCCCGTTACGGCTGACAATAAAGCAGAGATCCGCCCATGGTTTAAAAGTGACGGTCACTTTTTATTCCAGTCGGGAATAGATGTTTTCAGGAACCATTTTACAGGATTAATTGTAGTTAAGCCTTTACCTGCTGAGGATTACCGTGTCGTATTTATTAACGAAGTGGGGATCAAGATCTTTGATATGGAGTTTTTCGGAACCGGTGGTTACAGGGTACATTATTGCCTTGAATATCTGAATAAAAAGCTTTTCATCAGAACACTTAAAAACGACATAAGCCTGATGTTGAATAATCAGCCGGTAGATCACATCAGAACCATGCTGAGCAGCAAAAACGGCGACGTGGTTTATAAATTCAGGAACAATCGCGGAGTGAAATACTTTCTTGTTAACGGAAGTACAAACAGGATAAAGGAAATAATTCAGAAACGGGGACTGAGCAAAAAAGTAAATATCTCATTTTACAGTTCAATGGAAAATGAACTGGATTCTGTAAGGATTTCGCATTACAATATAAAGCTGGATATTTATCTGTCAAAAATTAATGAAAACAAACAAAAGGTTCCTGGACAGCCTTTACACCATTGAAAATACAGGCAGGGATAATAATTATGAGAAGATAATAATCCGGATCCGGATTAATCCTTTGCATGAAATATTTAAGGGGCATTTCCCGGGCAATCCTCTTCTGCCGGGTGCGTGTACCGTTCAGATCATTAAGGAGCTTGTTGAACATGTGTCGGAGAAGGATCTGATGATTTCCGATGCGGGTACTATTAAATACATCTCATTTATAAACCCTGAAGAAATCTGGATCCTGGATATTGATTTACAGCTGAAGGAAAAAGAAGAAGGCAGGTTATTTTGTAATGCTTCAGTCTATTCCGGTGAAAAGGCATTTTGCAGTTTCAAAGGAACATTTATCCCGGTGGCGGGAGTAAGGGGGGATTAGCCTCTTTTACAGCGCCAAACGCATCTGCAAGCATTTTTATCAGCGACAATTCAGACTGGAAGTGTTTCAGGGTTCCTCTGAACCAATCATGAGTTTCCGGTGGGGTGTTCAACACGTGCTCCAGTTCTGTAATATAGAACACTGCATAATTTTCGTGAATATCCCTGAGTCTGTTCTCAAGAAACTCAAAACTATCGCCTTCCACTATTTTAAGCACAGGTGTAAGGTCAAACTTTTTGTCTTCACCATCAATATTCAGGGTAGCTGTCCAGTCATCCTTTAACAGGCTTGTTACAGGATTTTTCCGTTTGGATTTTACTGGTTGAAGAGGCGCTTCTCCGGTGATCTCCTTGTGTTTTTCAAGTAATTCAATATAAAGATCCTGCAGTTTATTGTACGCTTCATAAGAAACGGATCCGTTCGGAGGGTTGTTTGTTGTTTCCATATTCAGAATAAAAACCGCCTGAAATTAAAACATTTAATAATTAAAAATAATTTTTAAAAAGGTCCTAATTTAAGCGAAAAACCAATACAAATTTTCACACACTAATTTCAGGTTAGATACCGTAAATATATAAAACTTATTTTAATCCGGAGTCTGCGGTTCACCAGAATTTCGGACATATTTTGGATATTATTTATTAGATCTTCGCTATTATTTCAACGCTTTGATTTAAGATATTCATAAAAAACCTGATTAAGGTTTTTCCCGACCTCTATCCAGTCATTTTGGGAAGGCATTTTGTTAAGGGTGCCGATCCAGTTCGCATTAAGCTCATAAACCATTGCTTCTATGCCATATCTCTCATAAAGTCCGTTCTCAAACGACACATTTACATCAGACTCACCGTCAGTTTTCCAGGAGTATCGTACATTTTCGGAAAAGGAGGTGTGTTTTCTCATCAGCTTTTCAAAAAGCTCCATATTCTCCCTGAACTTTACGTCGTCCCTGTTATGAGTGGCCGGAATAATTCCGCCTCCGTCGTCATTATGCAGGTCAATTCCAAGAACAGGCTTTATTCCTTTGTCCGCTAATCCCTGAATGAATTTCTCAAGAGCATATTTTTCAGGGCACATTACCGGATCTGCCTCTTTGTCCCAGTTTCTGTTCAGATCTTTACCATGTAAATTAAATCTGGTCATTCCCCTTGCAACACCATCTTTGTTCGCCATTGGCATAATATAAACACAAAAGGTCTCCTGCCATTGTTTGGAATTGCGGCTGACGAATTCATTAATGAGTCCCTCTGCCACCCAGTTCCCGCCTGCTTCCCATGGATGGGCCCTGGCCCTTATTATTATTGAATTAGGAGCATCCTGATTTCCAAGCTGAATTATCTCAAGGGGTCTTTTTTCAACAGTCGTGCCGATATTATGGATCTTGACGAGCTTGCTTGCAGATATTCTCTCTTTCAGGTCTTCAAGGTCTGAAATTGTATAAGGAGGCATCCTGACTATATAAACTGAATCCTCTTTCATTACAAAATCAACCATCAGTTCCATGCCGGGCAGCTTTGATGTTTTAATGGCTTCCCACGATTTCCGGTCATAGGAGATATAGCAGGAAATATCATTTTTAAAATTCCACCAGTTAGTGGCTTCTTTTCCGTTATAGATGTCGGGCAGCATTTTTGACAGAATAAGCTTTACTCGGGTCCCCTTATCTGCTTCCAGTTTAAAATACCAGTGGTCAGTCTGGCGGTTAAGCGACTCCCGCTCATAATCTGCAAGAAGGGAGATTTTAATTATAGTATCACCCTGAATTTTCCAGCTTAATGGTGAAGCATTCTCAAAAAAGTTGTCAATAAACCTGATCCTGATTTTTTCACTGTTCTGCCCTGAAACTTTTATGCTGTTAGTTATTAA
>CAYPKL010000201.1:0-2635 GCA_964411285.1 uncultured Rikenellaceae bacterium | reverse complement strand
TAACTTCGATACCGGAATGTAAAGAATGCTCGGGCCAGCTTGCCTGTGGAGGCGGTTGCGGGTCAGTGGCAAAGAACAATTCCGGCAAAATTTGTTCACCCGACTGCAGACCCATAAAAGAATTAATGGAACTTGGATTTAACGCATATTTTGATCAAAAACAATGAAAGAGATTAAATCATCCGAATTCGAAAAAGAAGTTTTAACGTCTGACAAAATCATACTCGATTTTTTTTCAACCGAGTGTCCTCCCTGTGAGGCTCTTGCTTCGAAATTTGAAGATCTGTCAAAGCTTTATGGGAATGATATAAAATTCCTAAAGATCTTCCGTCAGGAAAACCGCGAGCTGGCTGAAAAACTAGGAGTTAAATCATCACCTTCATTACTTTTCTATAATAAAGGGGAAGAGGTGGCATCAAGATTAACGGGAGGCATAAAAAGAAGTGATATAATCAGAAATCTCGACAGCATGTTGCCGGCAGACAGGGTGAAAGAGATTAAATCCAGTATCAGACCATCAGTCTCTGAATTTGATGTTATCATTCTGGGCGCAGGTCCCGGCGGACTGACGGCCGGACTATATCTTTGCCAGTCGAAAATAAATACGGTCCTGATCGATATAGCCCTGCCGGGAGGTCATGTGTCAACGACTCATGAGGTGTCGAATTATCCTGGTTTCATAGAACCCCAGGCAGGATATATGCTTTCACACAATATGAGCGAGCAGACAAAGCTCTGCGGAACTGTTTACAAGGTGGCGGTTGACATAACACGAGTTGATCTTGACAAGAAAGAGGTCGTAATAGATGAATATGAAACAATCAGAGCTAAGAAAATAGTAATTGCCACAGGAACAACACCGAACCTGACCGGCGCCCCGGGAGAGAAAGAGCTCAAGGGCAAAGGTATCTCTTACTGCGCTACCTGTGATGCAAAATACTACAACGATAAGGAAGTAATTGTAATAGGTGGCGGTAACTCTGCAGTAGAAGAATCAGAATATATTACCCGTTTTGCCAGTAAGCTGACCATTGTCCACCAATTTGACAAGCTCACGGCAAATAAGCAGGCCCAGGATAAAGTATTCAGGAATCCGAAAATAAATATTATTTTCGACAATGAACCAAGGGCTTTTATAAAAGAGGGCAATAAGATTGTCACAGAAATTGAGAATGTCAAAACAAAAATGCATCAGAAACTTGTGTCCGACGGTGTGTTTATTTTCATAGGTATGAAACCTAATATCGGATTGTTTAAAGATAGCCTTGAGCTTGATCAGTGGGGATATATCAAAACTGATGAAGACAAGAGGACAAGTATTCCGGGTGTGTATGCCGTGGGAGATGTGATAAGCAAAAAATACCGCCAGATAACCACTGCCGTTGCTGATGGAACAATTGCTGCGATGGCTATTGCAAAGGAAATAGATTAGAGAATAATTTTTATCCCGCCTTATCTCCTGCAAAAGGCTCCAGGCGGTCATTTGATAACCAGAAGGACCTGGTCTCATTTGATATCATCAGGTGAACATTCCAAAATGACAGACAGTGAAATTATAAAACTGATTCTGCTGGGTGACAAAAGGAAGTTCCGAATGCTTGTGGAACAATATCAGCAGATGGTATTCAGGACCTGCATGGGCTTTTTACATAATAAAGATGATGCAGATGACCTGACCCAGGAAGTTTTTATTCAGGTTTATCAGTCATTGAAACGTTTTAAAGGTGATTCTGCTTTTTCCACCTGGCTCTACAGGATTGCGGTAAATGCCTCACTGAATAAGATCAGAAAATCACCATTGAAATTGATTTTTCATCGGTTTGAAAATGCTGCAGGCAATAAAAATGAAAAAGAAATATACCCGCCTGTTTCAGATCAAGAAGATCCCGAAAACATTTTAATCCGTCAGGAACATTTCGAATGGGTTAAGCAGGCGCTTGATACTCTGCCTGAAAATCAACGCACAGCTATTGTACTAAGCAAGTACGATGATCTTCCGCAAAAAGAAATTGCAGAAATAATGAAAACTACTGAAAGCGCAGTTGAGGCGCTTTTACAGCGTGCTAAAAAAAATCTTCGTGAAAAATTATCCTCTCACAAAAAAAATAAGTAAACCAGCGCAGGAAAAAAGTAAGTTTTGTTTCTAACCATAAAAATCACTAAAATGAATTGTCAGTTATGCCAGAAAAAATTGGATACCTATCGCGACGGGAAATTACCCGGCGATATGAAGGTTCAGGTTGAGTCTCACCTAAAAGAATGTAAAGCATGTTCCGGTATTTACAGATTACAGATACTCGCAGACAAGGTTATCAATCAGGAAAAAGAGTTACAGCCTGATCTTTTCCTTGCAACACGGGTCATGGCGTATGTTGATACCCTTGAAGGCTCCGGATACAAACCTGCCACTCTATTTACAAGGGTATTTAAGCCTGCACTGATTACTGCATCGATGGCTGCAGCAATTTTCTCCGGGATCATGCTTGGAAATCTTTCCCGACCGGTTACTGACAGGGAGAAAATACCGGTTGAATTCGCTCTTATAGATGATGCTTTACTTGAATCAGTTAATATCCTTTCAAACGAGTAGCAAATAACAATGAAAACTGAAAATAAAAGCTGGATAATCTGGGCA
>CAYPKL010000200.1:0-5834 GCA_964411285.1 uncultured Rikenellaceae bacterium | reverse complement strand
TCATGAAAAATACTTTGGTAATAATTATTGCAGTCACGATGGGTCTAAATCCCGGCTGCAAAAGCAATCCTGAAATTTTTGTAAAGGGGGTCAAAGAACCGGTTATAAGTCTCAGTGGCACCTGGAAAATAAACCTGAATCCTTATAGATTTGTCCGTTCCGACAGCAGTGGCAGCATTAAATGGGGCGATATTCAGGTTCCGGGCGAATGTATGATGCAAGGCTATCCGATTAAGCACGATATGCCGGTTACATATAAAACAGATTTCACAGTGCCTTATGATTTCTCAGGGAAAAGCATTTTTTTACGATTTGAAGGTGTGTACAGCTATGCCAGAGTCTGGATCGGTGATAATTTTGTTTGCGACCACTCCGGTGGATTCTCAGCATGGGAATGTGATATAACACCTTTTGTTAATCCCGGTAAAAGGGCAACACTTTTTGTTGAGGTTACTGACAGGGCAGACGAAATTTCTTATGCCAGCGGATATGCAAAACATCAGATAGGAGGTATTTTAAGAAATGTTAGCCTGCTGGCGCTTCCTGAGAACTATCCTGAAATAATATCTGTCATTACTGACTTTGATGAGACCTATACGAATGCCCTGCTTGAAGTGAAAGGAATAACAAAGACGGCAGGTGAAAATTTAAAGATAGGTCTGGAACTATTGGACAAAAAGTACAATAGAATAGCAATCGATACTTCATCTTGTAAGGTTTCGGGAAATGAATTCGAAATCACCAACCTTATTACCAGTCCGCTGAAATGGGATGCCGAACATCCGAACCTGTATCATCTCAAAGTGTCATTTTCAGATGAGGGCAAGGTGATCTGGCATAAATATTACGACATCGGTTTCCGGGAAATAGAAATATCAGGAAACAAATTCCTGTTAAATGGCAGAGAGGTAAAACTCAGAGGTGGTTGCAGGCATGATATCCATCCTGTTCTCGGGAGGGTCTCAACTCCTGAATACGAGCTAAAGGATGTTCTTCTGGCCAAAGAGGCAAATATTAATTTCATAAGGACATCACACTATCCTCCGACTGACAATTTTTTGAAGCTGTGTGATAAATACGGAATATATGTTGAGGATGAAACCGCTGTCTGCTTTGTAGGATCACACCGCACAGCTGATTATTACCCTGGTTCAACAGAGAGCTCACCGGATTATACTGAAAAATATCTGTCTCAGCTTAGAGAAATGGTCCATAATCAGATGAACCATCCTTCAGTTATAATGTGGTCAATAGGGAACGAAAACAGTTTCGGCGGCAATTTTAAGAAATCATACGACTGGGCTAAGTCTGCAGATCCATCCAGACCCGTTATCTTCAGCTATCCGGGGAGTGTTCCCGACAGCGTAAAAGCTTATGATGTACTGAGCATGCATTATCCGGTGACAAATGGAGATATGAACCAGTACAATATCATCACAAAATCATTCGGGCATAAAAAGATGCCTGTGATTTTTGATGAATGGGCACATGTAGCCTGCTATAATTATGCAACGGTTATGGAGGATCCAAACATTCGTGACTTCTGGGGTATGAGTCTTGATTCAATGTGGCAGCGGGTTTACGATTCTGACGGCGGATTGGGTGGTGCTATCTGGGGAATGATCGATGAGACATTCATGCTCCCTGAAGATCTTCCCGGATTTAATGAATGGTGGGGGAAACTGGATAAAAACATAATTCCCGCCACTTTTTCCGGACCCACAATAGGGTATGGAGAATGGGGTATTGTTGATACATGGCGTCGTAAAAAGCCTGAATTCTGGAGTGTGAAAAAGGCATATTCTCCAGTCAGCTTGCTCCTTCCGGAAGATGTCGCCTCCTTTGACGGAAAAAGCTTAAGTTTACCTGTTTACAACAGATTTGACTTTACAAACCTTAATGAGGTTAGGCTCAGAATTACTGTTGCAGGAAAGTCAAAGTTCGTTGAACTCCCTGACCTGCCGGCACACTCCGTCGGCAAAATCAACGCGGAAATAGAAAACTGGCCGGAAAATGAAACATTATTTCTGGAGTTTATCGATTCGGAAGGTAATCTTATAGATTCATATTCAATTAAAAGGACTAATAAGGATTATGTGGCCGGTAAAGGAGATATTCAGGGTGAGACCAAAGTAAATGAGACTGAGAAGGAATATATCATTTTGTGTAATGACAATAATAAATTCAGAATTGATAAATCAACCGGACTTTTTACGGAAATTGAAATTAATGGTAATAATTTCTTCTTTTCAGGTCCATTTCCCAACATAAGGATCCCTGGCTGGGAGGCAATCCAATTCTCAGATGGAACCGGCAGATATAAATCAGACTGGATCCCGGAAGCAATAAAGGTTGAAAAGAATAAAAAGAATTTTGAAATCTCGGTTAAGGGTAATTATCGTGGTATTATGAAGGCAACATTAATTACGACTATCTTTCCTGATGGCCAGGTAAATACCAGTTTTACTGCCGGGGATGTGCCTGTAGGAATAATAAGGGAGGCAGGTATCAGGTTTATCACCGCCAATTGTTTTGATTCACTTGGATGGAAGAGAAAACCCTACTGGAGTACTTATCCTGCCGGTCACCTTTCTGCTTCCGAAGGTAAGGTTGCGCTGTTCCCGGTTGTTTTAAACCAATACCGGAAATCTCCTATGAAAGAATGGCAATATGACTGCAAAAGTTTTTTCTATAACGGTATAGAAAACGAATCTGGTAATGACCTTACTAATATTGCAAGGGCTGCAAAGGAAAATATAACCGAATACGTGCTTTGTTTAAAGAAAGGCGGGAATCTTACAGTGTTTGGAGAAGGAAAGACAGCATGCAGGATTGAAAAAACAGGGGAAAATATTGTCATGAGCATAAGCAATATAATAGACTATCCCGACCTTGGTTGGGGGAACTACACCCGAAACGTATCATTGGGTGGCAGCTTTTCGGGTACTGCTAATTTCAGGATTACAGATCAGTAACCAGCAACTTGCAAAAAGGGAATATTTTTAATACTTCAGCCTGTAAATATAAACCTGCCTGCTGCCGGAATTTGTAGAATTGAAACCTATTATATCCCCTTTCGGGCTCCAGCGGCAATGAAGATCACACCGCCAAAAACCCTCGAATTCAATAGGTTCGACAAACCTTCCCAGCGATTTTACCACCTCAGTTTTCATATCCATCAGATAAATTTTCTGTTCCCGTAATCCGCTGCCCGGATATGTATCTGTCACCATCCATTTCTGGTCAGGAGAAAAAGTGCCATGGCCGTCATAATCCAGCAATCCATTACCTATCCTTCTGTAATCCTGTTGTCCCACAGTAAACACTACATGCGCATATTGTTTCCCTTCATAATTTGCAGTAACCATTAACTCTTCATCATTCAACCAGTCGAAGTGAGATCCGGCCCACCCATCCGGAAAACATCTCCGGAGATCTGTCCCATCCCTGTTTACAGTAAGCGAAGTGGTAATGCGGTTATTCTCATCCATCTGGCGTGAAAGCCAGAATATTTTTGAACCGTTACGAGAAAAAAGAGTATGATTAAACCAGGCAATACTCCCCTTATTCATCGGGGGTACAAGATCTTTTACCTGTTCATAGGAAACCAGAAGCTTAGCAAGTCCGGTTTCAAGATTGATAAGAAATAAACCATCATCATCCGGGAATGGAATTTCCTGTTTAGGATCCTGCCCATTGCCGCCGTAACCATAATCAGGCCTGGTGAGCCTGAGTCTTGAGAAATTTAAGCTGACAGCCTCTTTTCCATCCGGAGATACGGCACTCACAGGATATGGAATTATCTTAATCTCCTTTCTGGTAAAAACGTTCATTATTACAGAGACATATTTACCATCCCTGAAATCATTGTAGATTATTACCGAATCAGGTGATGCTGCCAGCCAATGAGCCATACAACCCTGCTGGAAGTTCCATGCACGGGTTACCGTCAGAGGGATGAATTCATTTGTCGTGAGATCGACCAATCCTAAAGTGGCAGGATCTGTTTCTTCCGGAAGCTTAAACTTCAGATCTGTCTGAAGAACGGTTGCATACCTCTCCGACATATTGAAAGAGTTTATTCCGTAATAGCTGGCAAACAGATGCTCTTTCTCATTTTTTGTAATCTGCAGAGGCCCAATAACCTCCGGGAAGGTTATTGATATCTTGTTATTTGTTTTCTCCTTACATGATACAAGAACTGAAAGGATTAAAGGCATCAGGATCAAAGTGATTTTTTTCATTACAGCAGTTTTAATGAATTCTTAACGTAAATCTACAAATAGAAAGACTTTTAATGCAATTAAATCAAATGCAAGTACAATTATTTTTACTCATGACCATCCATTACGGAAATAAAGTATCCGGGGAAACCTTTGGGCAGGATCTCTTATTTTATTAATTTGGTGGAATCAACAATGTAATTATCAATGGTTAAATTAGTGAATCTTTTTATTATGCTTTCATTAACCTCTGTGGTTAATGCGGCTATTTATCCGGTTATCAAATCAACGGCAGGTGGTCTCCATATCCAGATATTTGATGAAGGGGAGAATATTTTTTCATCGATTAATAATAATTCAGGCCTGTCGGTTTTTCAACCATCCGGGATAACAGAAATAAAATTTAAGATTAAAACGGAAACTAACGGGGTTATAGGTCTCAGTAGCGGAAATGCTTCCGGATTGAGAATTTCAGAATCATATCGGATTATAACACCCGGATTAATTGAAAGAATTGTTAGTGTTAAGGCTGAATCTGACCAGAGGTATTATATTGATTTTGGCTGGAAAGCTATGCAGGATGGTGAATTTTGTTCATTTTTGAAAGAAGAAAAAACATCAAATAAATACTCTCCTGGTTGTGCAGGGCCTGAATTTGGAGAGAATATTAGTGGTCAGACCTTCCCATTTTTGGGTATCCGCATCGGTGATAAACTATATGGGGTGATAGGTGATACTCCGGGAATGTGGGCAAACCGGAGTTTTCTGATTTTTGATAAGGAGAACAAAAACTTATCACTTTGCAATGGAGACGGCTCGGCAAAGAGGGTTATCTCCATTCCTTCCAACATTGACGCCACCAGCGTATACCGGACAAAATTCGATGGATGGCAGCATATTGAACAGGGAGAAACCCAGACATGGAAAACATGGATTTTTTCGTCAGTTGTAAAATCACATTACGACGTTCAGCTGGCAGCACATCTTGCTCTGGCAAATGCAAAAGGTTTTAACCGGTCGGGTATAGAAGCGATTTTAAGAAATACATCCTATTTACTGTTGCGACAGAACTTATCACGACCTGAAAGTGATTACATTTTTATCTCAGGTGTTGGATACGGCTGGAAACAATGGGTAACAGATGGTTTTTATATGAGCCGTGGGCTTGATGATATAATTTTTGACAGAGAATCTTATGCAGCAGTCTTCTTTGAACGAATAAATTATGAAGACAATGCTCAGTATTATCTGATTTGGTCAGTTCTGGTTAAACGTGCCGGAGGTGATCCTGATATGCGGATGGTTAAACGCGCCTACCATTTTATCAGGGAACATGAAATTGATGGATTGTACTTTCCACCCCGCCTGTTGCCTGAATTGAAATGTTTCAGGACATACCATGATCAGCTGAATTATGAGGATGATGATGCTCCTTCATCTAATCAGGGATTTCATTGCGGAGCGTTGATGGCTGCCAGGGAACTTGGGTTTCCGGTTACCGATGAAGAAATTGACAGGGCAATTACCGGTTTCAGACGGATGTTCAACAACGATGGAGGATACATGGCCACCAGCCTGAAACAAATGGAAAATATCGGACAAGATGCCTTG
>CAYPKL010000199.1:0-17268 GCA_964411285.1 uncultured Rikenellaceae bacterium | reverse complement strand
CAGCGGACCGTTAATATCGCCGTTTCCAATTACCGGTATCTTCATCCTGGGATTCTGCTTAACTTCACCAATAAGTGTCCAGTCAGCTTCCCCCCTGTACATCTGCGCCCTTGTTCTTCCATGAATTGTTATAGCCTGGATGCCTGCATCCTGGAGCCTCTCTGCAACGTCAACAATATTCCTGTTGTCATCATCCCAGCCAAGCCTTGTTTTTACGGTTACCGGAAGGTGCACTGCCTTAACAATTGATCTGGTCATTTCTACCATCAGAGGAACATTTCTTAACATACCCGCACCGGCACCTCTGTTAGCAATCTTTTTAACAGGACACCCGAAGTTAATATCAATAAGTTCCGGATTAGATTCTTCAGCAATTAATGCAGCTTCGACCATTGCATCCACAAGATGACCGTACAACTGAATTCCAATCGGCCTTTCCTGATCGAAAATATCAAGCTTTCTGACACTCTTTTCCCCCTCCCGTATCAATCCATCGGATGAAATGAATTCAGTGTACATAAAATCAACTCCGAACCTTTTGCAGATCAGACGGAATGAAGGATCAGTAATGTCCTCCATTGGCGCCAGAAACAAAGGATGATCCCCTAATGATATATTCCCTATTTTCAAACCGGAGTTTGTTACGGCCAGGTGCTGCTTTGTGCTTCTGGTGCTTCAGAAACGTTATTCAGCTCGTTTTTACGATAAAAATAAACAATCCCGTATTTTTCGTTGGCAGCCTGTCGTGTTTCTTCGGGAAGCTTATTGTGTGTATCTTCAATTTCATTCCAGACCCTTACAATTAACTCATCAGCCTCCTTCCTTAAATCACTGTTTTTTTCAATATAGTCAAGCGTCCTTTTTACCATCGTTTTCTGTGAATTCCACGCATCCAGAAAGTTCTGGTACCTGACTTTTACCACAGCTATTGTAGGATTGGTAATCGGGCTTCCTCCTTTTCTTATCCGGTATTCCTCACCTTCGATTATTCTTTTACCCCAACTTATGAGTTCATTCTCCGTATTTAACGACGGAACTGTCGATTCGTTTGTAGCCAATCCGTAAAAAGCCCTTGTTTCAGCAGGTATTTCACCTCTGAAAATTGCCATATTCATCACTTTTACAAAGTGGGTAAGATATAACCTTGCCTTTCTTATAATTTCCGAATAATCTTTGCTCTTTTCATATTGAAATGAGTACGACTGACGTTGAAGCTGAATCATATTTTCAAACTGAGGCAGGAACCTCTGCAATCTGACAATCGTTTTTTGCGAAAAAGCCATCTGGACAGGAGGAATATCCCTCCCTTTTTCAAGCGCAACTTTCATCGCCCTGATGCGTGCAGCATCAGTGTTAGGCAATCTTCTGTAAGGCATACCGGCAGGCTGGTGTTAATAATGTGTTGATATCTTTCATGCGAATATAATAACGTTTTGTTTATAACCAATAGTATTCGCATATAAATTTAATTGATAATTAAATTGTTCTGATTTTACTTAAGCATATTTATCCTGTTAATAACTTTTAAATGCTCATTATTTAAGGACGGGAGAATATCAAAAGCTGAAATCAAATACTTCAGGAACTTAAAATAAATTTCCAATCAGTTGCTACATCAGTTCAAGGTTACTAAATTCGAAGTTTAATTGGCCATTAATAAAAATATTATGTTTAAAAGCGAAGTATATATTCAGCGGCGAGAAAGGCTTCATGGACTTATGAAATCAGGACTGGCACTCTTCACCGGCAATGTTGAGTCCCCGATGAATTATCCGGCAAATGCCTATCATTTCAGGCAGGACAGCGATTTCCTGTATTATTTCGGTCTCGACCTGCCGGGATTGACCGGACTGATGGATTTCGATTCCGGGAAGGACTCGATCTTCGGGAATGATGTGGATATGGACGATATTATCTGGATGGGTCCGCAACCAACAATCAGGGAACTGTCAGCAAAATGCGGCATTACAAACAGCGCACCGGTTTCAACGCTTGAAGGGATAATTAAGGAAGCCATTTCAAAAAAAAGAGTGGTACATTTTCTGCCGCCTTACAGGGCAGAAACCAAAATGACCCTTGGGGCCCTTCTTAAGGAGAATCCCTGCCAGATGAAAACGATGGCATCAGCAGGACTGATTGCTGCAGTAGTTTCAATGCGTTCAATCAAGGAGAAGATTGAAATTGAGGAGATCGAAAAAGCCTTAAGTATTGCTTTTGAGATGCATACCACAGCAATGAAAATGTGCAAACCCGGAACAAAGGAACAGGATATTTTTGGCGTCATTGAAGGTATAGCACTGGCAAAAGGAGGCGGGACAGCTTTCCCGATCATTCTAAGTATCAACGGTCAGACTCTTCATAACCACAACCATGGAAATATTTTACAAAAAGGCAGGATGATGGTCACTGACGCAGGAGCTGAAACAAATACCCATTACGCTTCCGATATAACCCGTACCACACCGGTAGGAGGCAGATTCAGCCGGCAGCAGAAAGATATTTATGAAGTGGTGCTGAGAGCAAATACAGAATCGGTAAAATCTGCCAGACCGGGAATGTCAAACCTTGATCTGCACCTTAACGCATGTAAAATAATGGTTTCATCACTTAAAGATCTTGGACTTATGACCGGTGATACTGACGAGGCAGTTGCAGCTGGAGCCCATGCTCTTTTTATGCCTCACGGTCTCGGGCATATGATGGGGCTCGATGTCCATGATATGGAAGCTCTTGGCGAAAATTACGTAGGATACAGCAAGGAAGTAAAGCGCAGCAGCCAATTTGGCCTTGCATTCCTGCGGTTTGCTCTTCCTTATAAAACCGGTCATGTTTTTACTGTTGAACCAGGCTGTTATTTTATTCCGCAGCTTATCGACCAGTGGAAATCAGAAAACAAATTCACCGAGTTTATCAATTACTCAAAAGTCGAAAAATGGAAAGATTTCGGAGGTATCCGGATTGAAGATAATGTTCTGATAACAGACAAAGGAAACAGACTGCTGGGTAAGCCGATTCCAAAAACGGTTAAGGAAATAGAGGCAATCTGCTCATGATATAATTCATCAGGTCGATGTGGATTTATTTGTTTCCCGCAGATAACGCAGACCAGTGCCCAGCGCCTGGTGCCCAGTATCTTTCGTCCTAATATTAAAGTACTCCTTATACCGGTCGTACAGATGACCAGCCTGCAAATATGCTGATTGGGGACTCATGAAATGGGGGAACTCAAAAGTTATTCCCTTATCATAACCGGCACGTTTGGCGGCTTCCAGTTTTAAGCGCAGCTTGTCAAATTTGATCGGAAAAAATTTTATTGGCATATCACGGTCAAAAGTCTCAGCATTGGTCCAGCATTTCATTCCATATTTATCAGCCAGTTTCTTATTTACAGAAAAGAAAGCATCAAGCTCTTCGTAGTCAATATGTCCGTCCTGAAAAGCACAGGCATCAACTACATCATGAATACCGTCAAAGATCTCCCCCCACTCTTTTTCATGCTCGAGAACTGAGACAGAATTGGCTTTGTTAATGTCTCCCGAGGCAGCTTCAACTGCCTTCTTACCATCAATCCATGGTGAAATGAAAGTGGGAAGACCCCCGGAAACCTCTTTGCACTGTTTCCCCATGGCATGAAACGCACCTATTGCTCCTTTGGTCTTGCGACTTATTTCACCACTGATGTACCAACCCTTAAAACTCCGGTACTTACTTCCATAGTTTTTCCACACTTCATCAATCACATATTTATTGTCCTCGATTTCCCACGACAGATCACCGGTATCCCAGTATTTACCGGAATCATACAAACCGAAATAAAAGTTCATTCCATGCTTATCAGCCAGGCGTAAAAACAGGTCAAGAAGATCGACAGAAGGCATATAACAACCTTTTCCCAGCAAGTATCCCGAAGGGAATGTAATAAATTTTCTGTAACCTGAACGTATCATTATAACCGTATCTATACCTATTGCCTTCATATATGAAAAATCCTGGTCCCACTCTTTTTCTCCCCAATTCTGATGAGGTATATCATGAGATATCTCATCGAGAAATGTTCCGGTTATTGGCAAGGCATTTCCAGCCGGAACAATGAGCTTTGATTCAGAGGAATCCTCAGGAGCGGAGGTTACTGCATTATCTGAACATGATGCAACAGGAACAGCCAATGCAGCTATTCCTGCCAGCGCTGATCTTCCAATGAAGTCACGCCTCGATTGACCTGTTTTCATATAGATTTTTGTTTGTTATATAATATTGATTCAATGTTAACCAGGCGTTACTGTTCGGGCCAGTGTGTTTCTATCCCCTGTGAACGGATCATATTCTGAAATTCTTCAAGAAGCACTCTGTTTTCACGGAGAGCCCTGGGACTGACCTTTTTGTTAATCGCAAAAGCAGCAAGCAGGCCGGCTGATTCACCTATGTTCCATTCAACGGGGTGCAGCCGGTAACAGCCATTGGTAATATGGGTTGTACCTATGTTTTTATTTCCGGGTATCAGATTATCCATTCTTACCGGAATAAGGGCTCCGAGAGGTATCTGGAACGGCATGGAATCAAAATCGATATAATTATTACCCCCGCTGGAAGGATGGAGATCTATATGATAATAGCCGACGCCGACGCTGTCGTAAAATTCAGCTGCATGGATTTCTGTACTTTTCCCCGTTATAAGGGCCCTGTTTTCCTTGCCAACATGTTCTTCAAGGACGGTAAACAGCGCTTTTATTCTCCGTGACTCCCTGATGTAAGGATATTTAGCCAGCCCGTCATCGGTACCCATAATATCACAGCGCAACCTCAATCCCGGCCAGCCGTAACCTTTGTCAGGCCGTGGAGCCTCTGTCTGCAGCCAGTATAAAAGTGACAGGCTTAATTGTTTTGCGTTTTTAATATGTTTTTTGAATTCAGCCCGATCCACTCCTGTCAGGTTTCCAAGCAGGTAATCATTCTGCGGCCAGTTTACTACCGTGATATCACCTGCAAAGGCGCCGGAGCGGAAATTGTCTTTGTTTATAATTCGACGGTAATTCCAGAGATTGAATATCGATTTGTCACTGAATCCCAGAGGATTGAATCCCAGCTCCCTCGGTTTAAGGGTTGAGGGATTGGAATAGGAAAAATCGAGAAGCCTGCCAGGCCAGGGTGGGATCATTTGCGGTTTATAATTTACCCAGAAATCATAGTTAACAGGCTTTTCAATCGTATGGTCCTCTTCCGGAATATAATCCACTGCAAAGCAGTAAGTGAATGCCTGGTTATTATAAGGGTCATCCTTTTCAGGAGCGTGCAGTTCTCTTGTCTCCTTCTGAGATTCTGTTCCTGTTACAAATTCTGTTCCGGTGAGAGGAAGAAGATCACCCAACTCTGTTGCATCGATAAAAAACGGAGCGGACAGAAGAATGGTCTTCTCATGAATCTGATTGAATGCTTTCAGCGACCTTACCCTATTACCTTCAACATCAGCGGTCACAATCCTGTAATTTACCAGCAGGACAAGTTTCTTTGAACTAATGTAGGGAGCAAGCAGATCAAGGAGAACGGCAAGGGCGGCACGCGGTTCATGGCACAGCCGGGATACTGAACCATCACCGGGGTTAAGATATCTGTTGCTTCCGGCGCTCTCTGTCAGCGGATAGTTGCGAACATAGTAACTGCGCACTGAATTGCGGAAATCGCGGTAGAGCTGCGTTGAGCCGTGTGTCTCTATCCACTGGTGTTCGTCAGGCGGCACTCCCTGCTGTACAATCTGACCGCCTATCCAGTCAGTCTCTTCTGTCATTACCACTTTCAAGCCGTTTCGCAGAGCTGAAAGAGCTGCGGCGCATCCTCCCAACCCGCCTCCTGCTATCACCAGATCAGCAGAGAGCTCATCCCCCGTTCCCGGTAAAAAAGCTCCTCCGGCAGATTTTGCAAATGAAATACCTGAAAAGTCAGTTAAGGAACCGCTACAAATCGCACCTGTTGAAATAGCGGTAAGCTTTAGAAACTTTTTCCTGTTCATAAATAGAGGTTAAGAATAAAAAGGGAGTTTTCAGAAGGATTTATAGTATTCCCTGTTTAATATTGCTATGTTTTTTATCCTGATCTGTTTGGGACATTCAGCCTCGCAAGCGCCTGTATTGGAGCAGCTGCCGAACCCGAGTTCATCCATTTTTTCTATCATGGCTCTTACCCTCTCTTTTGCCTCCAGCTGTCCCTGGGGTAATAAGGCAAACTGAGCGATTTTAGCCGATACAAACAGCATTGCCGAAGCATTCTTGCAGGCAGCAACACAAGCTCCGCAGCCTATGCAGATTGATGAATCAAAAGCGCTGTCGGACCTCTTTTTAGGAACGGGTATTGTGTTGGCTTCAGGGGCTGCTCCGGTATTTATAGAAATAAAGCCACCGGTAACCTGTATTTTATCGAAAGAGCTTCTGTCAACAATGAGATCTTTTATGACAGGGAAAGGCTTTGCTCTCCAGGGTTCAATCCAGATCGTATCGCCGTCCCTGAAATACCTCATCGACAGATGGCAGGTAGTAATTGCAGGTACCGGCCCGTGAGGATGTCCGTTGATATACATGCCGCACGATCCGCAAATTCCCTCCCTGCAGTCGTGATCAAAAGCCACCGGATCCTTATCCTCTTCAACAAGCTTTTTGTTTAGAGAATCTAGCATCTCAAGAAAGGACATTTCAGGAGATACCTCATCCATGTTATAAGTTACAAAAGTGCCCTTTGCTTTGGAACTCTTTTGCCTCCATATCTTTAGCGTCAGCTTCATTGTTTATGCATTAATTTTATTTTTCGTTTGCGAGCCATGCCTCTTTCATGATTCTTATGCCATTGCGCCTCTGCGCCTTTACACCTTTGCGCCCTTACACCTTTGCACCCTTACTTATAACTTCTGATTTTCATTTCAACCTCTTCGAATTTAAGCTCCTCCCGGTGCAGGATATGAGATTTACCTTCGCCTGCGTATTCCCAGGCGGCTACATAAGCAAAATCTTTATCATTGCGCTGAGCTTCACCATCAGGAGTCTGAAACTCTTCCCTGAAATGTGCACCGCACGATTCTCTTCTTTCTAGCGCATCATTCACAAGTAGTTCGGCAAGTTCAAAATAATCGGCCACACGGCCTGCCTTTTCCAGTTCAGGATTAAGCTCATAAATTGTTCCCGGTATATTGAGATTATTCCAGAATTCCTCCTTAAGATCCCGGATCAAAACAAGCGCTTTCTTAAGTCCTTCTTCATTACGCGACATACCGCAATAATCCCACATTATTTTGCCGAGCCTTTTATGATATGAGGTTGCAGTCTGATTTCCCTTTACTGAGATAAGTTTATTAAGCCTTTCAACCACTGCCTTTTCAGCCGTTTCAAATTCCGGATGGTTTACCGGAATTGCAGGAGCACGCATTTCATCGGCAAGATAATTACTGATAGTATTAGGAAGAATAAAATATCCATCGCCTGCAGCCTGCATCAGTGAGCTGGCGCCAAGCCTGTTAGCGCCATGATCCGAAAAATTTGCTTCGCCGACAGCATACAGTCCGGGGATTGTAGTCATAAGCTCATAATCCACCCAGAGGCCTCCCATTGTATAATGCCCTGCAGGATAGATCTTCATCGGCTCTTCGTAGGGATCGATTCCTGTAATAGTCTTATACATTTCGAACAGGTTACCGTATTTATCCGCTATTGATTTTTTTCCCTGTTTCCTGATTGCATCCCTGAAGTCGAGATTTACTGCAAGTCCGGTTTCACTTACCCCATAACCGGCATCGCATCGCTCTTTCGCCGCCCTTGAAGCAACATCGCGGGGGACAAGGTTCCCGAATGCAGGATAACGGCGTTCAAGGTAATAGTCTCTCTCCTCCTCGGGAATAGAATTGGCCGGACGTTTGTCTCCTTTTTGTCTGGGTATCCATATCCTGCCGTCATTTCTCAGAGATTCTGACATGAGAGTCAGTTTTGACTGGAACTGATTTAACTGTGGAACACATGTGGGATGAATCTGGATAAAGCTGGGATTAGCAAAACAGGCTCCTTTCTTATGTGCCTTCCAGGCTGCAGATGCATTTGAGTTAACAGCCAGTGTCGATAAAAAATAAACTGTCCCGTATCCGCCGGTGGCCAGTACAACGGAGTGGGCTGAATGGCGTTCGATTTCCCCGGTAATAAGGTTTCGTGCAATAATACCTCTGGCTTTCCCGTCAATAACCACCAGATCAAGCATCTCCCTACGAGGATACATTACCACATTTCCTTTCCTGATCTGTCTGTTGAGCGAGGAATAACAGCCAAGAAGACACTGCTGGCCGGTCTGACCTCTCGCATAAAAGGTCCTCGATACCTGAACACCTCCGAATGACCGGGTATCGAGAGTTCCTCCATAGTCGCGGGCAAATGGTACTCCCAGTGCTGTGAAATGATCTATTACTTCATTGCTTACCTCTGCAGCCCTGTAAACATTGGCTTCACGCGATCTGTAGTCTCCCCCCTTGATCATATCATAGAAAAGGCGGAAAGTACTGTCCCCGTCATTCTGATAATTTTTTGCAGCATTTATGCCTCCCTGTGCTGCAACGGAATGTGCCCTCCGGGGAGAGTCCTGGTAACAGAAGCTTTTAACCCGGTATCCCAGTTCTCCCAGAGCCGAAGCAGCTCCTGCACCTGATAACCCGGTTCCGATAACAATAATATCCAGCTTTTTTTTATTGGCAGGATTAATAAGCCTGACGTTATTCTTGTACTTTGTCCATTTTTGAGCAAGCGGACCTTCAGGTATCCTGGAATTAAGTTTTTCCATCTGTTTATAATTTTCTATCTGAATTTCCAGAGCGTTATTGAAATCAAACCAAAGCCCAGGGGAATAATAATTGCATAAATCAGTGCGCAGACTTTTACAACCGGAGTCCAGATCCTGTGATTTAGTCCGAGGGTCTGAAATGCCGATGAAAAGGCATGATACAGATGTAAACCAAGCAAAAGAAAGCATGCCAGGTAAATATAATTGTATGCCGGTATTTTAAAAAGATTGTGTGCCACCGAATAAAAATCTTCAGGATTACCCTGAACAAATCCCAGCCTGATAAAGTAGAAATTGAAAAAATGAAGTACCATGAAAATTAATATTGTTGAGCCGGTCCAGATCATAAACTTCGAAAAAAAAGAAGTTTGTGATTTATTGCCGCCTGCATAGCCAAATGGTCTGGCAAGCCAGTTTTGAATCTGGGTCAGGATCCCATAGAAAATGTGAATCAGAATGCCGGCTATAAGCACAATCTCAAATATTTTAATAAGAGGAAAATTTGCCATAAAGTGTGCAGCTTTATTAAAAGGCACAGGATCAGATTTCAGGAGCATCAGATTAATCATCAGATGAACCGGCAGGAACAAAATCAAAAACAGCCCCGCCAAAGCCATTATGAATTTTTTGGAAACCGAGGAAAATAGGATTTTATTCATTGGTAATGAAATATTTATAAGGAAATATCATAAATGAATATATCTATAAAAATATAATAATTAAACCATATTAACAATTATTGCAATTGCCTATATTTAATTAATGGTTTTTTCTTGATATTAGAAATTGATAAGAAAGGATAATCAATTTAAAATCAATAAGAAATGAAATATTATATCCATTATAACGGTGGCAAAATCTACTACTCTGACATTGGAAACGGCACTCCGGTTGTACTCCTGCACGGATACCTTGAATCGTCAGAAATCTGGGAAAATTTTGCAAAGAATCTCTCCTTCAGTCACCGGGTAATTTCAGTAGATCTTCCGGGTCATGGTCTTTCAGCAATCTACGGAGAGTGCCATACCACAGAGTTTATGGCAAATGCAGTAAAAACCCTGTTTGACTGTCTGAATCTGAAGAGGGTTTTTTTAGCAGGTCATTCTTTAGGAGGTTATGTTACTCTAGCATTTCTGGAACTCTTTCCAGAGTTTCTGACGGGTTATTGTCTTTTTCACTCACATCCGCTGTCTGATTCTCCTGAAACTCTTTTGAAAAGGGAACGTGAGATTACTTTTGTGAAATCAGGGAAAAAGTATCTTATGTATCCCGGCAATATCTCCCAGATGTTCGCCTCTCAAAACCTGAAAAAATTCAAGGATGCACTCCGGCGTTCAAATGATATTGCCTCAAAGATCAGGGATGAAGGAATTATAGCGGCGCTTAACGGAATGAAGATCAGACCATCGCGGGTTAGAGTGATGGAAGAGGGTAAAGTTCCCTGTTTATGGATACTTGGCCGGCTGGATAATTATATTTCATCTGACGACATTCAGACGAAGGTAAAACTTCCTGCAAATGCAAAAGTTATTATTCTGGAAAATTCCGGACATCTGGGATTCATAGAGGAGGAAGAACTGTCATCAAAGATAGTTGCCGGTTTTATTAAAGAGCTGCCCTCATAATAACAATAAGGGTAAGTGCTGAATAACCTGGTAGGAATTTATCGGTAGAAAACAGGGGTCTGAACCTGGACTAATTCTTTTTCAGGTATCTGACAGCATACTGTAATGTTGAATCTATCTCCCCGAGAATCGGATAAAAACCTTTGTTGTCCAGAATATTACGGGCAATATATGCATTAAGCTGAATTTGCATCAAATTGCCGGAGATCTTCAATCCTTCGGGATCTTTCTTAATACCATTGTCAGATGCAAATTTGATGAACTGGTTTAACAATCCCTCCTTATTAAGATATTTTTGCATTTGGCCTGTATCTGTTTGTTTTTTAAGGTTTTCCCTGTTTTTTTCCGTGTATTTCAAAGCAAACCTGTAAATCAGAGGCCTTACTGCGAGAAAGTATGGTGATATTCCTGATGTATCGAGCGGAACAAACACATCGGGCATAATGCCTCCGCCTCCATAGACAATTTTCCCTCCGGGCGTAATATATTTAAGTGAGTCGGAGAAATGAATACTGTCAGGAACTTCAAACTCACCATGTTCGTATCTTGAATTGAGATCATCAAAATAATTATCAAATCCATTATTATAAGGCTTCTGGATAGATCTGCCGGTAGGGGTATAGTAACGTGCTATTGTCAGTCTTATTCCTGATCCGTCGGCAAACAGCATCGGTTCCTGAACCAGGCCTTTACCAAAAGAACGTCTCCCGATAATTGTTCCCCGGTCATTATCCTGTATTGCGCCTGCGAGGATCTCGCTGGCCGAAGCGCTCCATTCATCAATAAGAATTATAAGATCTTCCTTTTTAAAATCCCCTTTTCCGGTTGCCCTGGCTTCATTTTTTGGCTGTGCACGGCCTTTTGTAAAAACGATCATCTGACCCTCCTTAAGGAACTGGTCTGCAATATTGATTGCAGATTCCATGACGCCACCGGAATTCTGCCTGAGGTCGAGGATCAGGCTGGTCATCCCTTTATCTCTGAGCTCATTCATGTTTTTCATGAATTCATCAAAGGTTGTGAGTGCGAAGTTTGCAATCTTGACATAACCGGTCCGGTCGTTAATCATATAACTGATCTCCACACTGTTAATAGGAATTTTGTCGCGTTTGATTTCAAAAGGAATAAGATCCCTGACTCCCTTCCGGAGTAATTTAATCCTTACTGTTGTACCACGCGGTCCTTTAAGCATTCCCATCACCCTCTCCTCAGAAAGATTCTTTCCTGCGACAAGTGAATCATCCACAAAAATGATTTTATCTCCGGCTAAAAGGCCCAGTTTTTCAGAGGGACCTCCGGGAATTGTACTGATAACCAGGATCGTATCTGTTAATAGGTTGAAGGAAATACCAATACCGTCAAAATTACCCTGAAGAGGTTCATTGGCCCGTGCCAGGTCCTTTGCAGGAATATAAACTGAATGAGGATCCAGCTTTTTCAATATTGCCGGAATAGCGGTTTCGACAAGATCGCTTCGGTTAACAGAATCAACATAGTCAGATTCTATGATATTCAGGATACTGTTGATTTTATCATTTCTGGGCCTGAGGGTTGATTGCGGCTGATTGGAATTTTTTCCCGGAAGATATATACCGATAAGAATACCTGCAACCAGCGACAAGGCAAGTAAAATGGGTAAAAGAATACTCCGGTCAGAGTTATTGTATTTCATAAATGTCATTTTCTGGGTCTATAAATACCAGCTCAATGCCGGCACGTTTTAAAAGATCAAGTCCGTCAGTGTTATGGTACCTGTTACAATAGACAACCCTTTTTATACCTGACTGGATAATGAGTTTCGAACATTCCATGCACGGGGAGGTTGTAACATACAAGGTTGAATCTTCGCTTGAATTATTCGATTTTGCAACTTTTGTAATTGCATTTGCTTCAGCATGGAGGACATACGGCTTTGTAATATTGTCTTCATCTTCGCAAACATTTTCAAATCCCGCCGGAGTACCGTTATAACCATCGGAAATTATCATTTTACCTCTGACAATAAGAGCGCCAACCTGCCTGCGTTTGCAATATGAATTCTGAGCCCAGATGAGGGCCATTTCCAGATACCTTTTATCAAAAGTTCTCTGTTTTTCTCCGTATGGCTTAACTAATTCTTTCACTTTCCTTCAGAATCCGGTTTAAAAGCGTCCAAAGTTAAAAATTTTCAGGAATTCAGAAGTATTTTGTTGGTCATGAAATACTTATTTTTGCAGGAAACCATCCTGATCATCAATGTTAACGTTTGCCGGTTAAGCTATATTGTTTCTCAGCAGCCTGAAGTGTGAATCAGCTGAAGCAAAAAGAACGTTACCTCGGTAGTTTTATAGAAAAACCAGCGGCTGCCAAAGTCTGAAACCAACAATGTAATTAATAACCTTAAATGCGGATCTTTGCTTTAAATTAAATGGCTTCGTATATTTACGAAATACGAATACCGGTAGATTTATATCTCATATTTTCCAAATTCCCGGGCGGCTTTTATCATCTCCTCAATCGTGCTTTCAGCGACATCTGCCTGCAGAATATGGGCAGGAGCCAGCAGGTAACCTCTCTCTTTTCCGAGAATGCTGATCCTGCTTCTGATTTCTTCACGGATCTTTTTTATGTCTCCCGAAGGCAGCAGCAATTGTTGGTCAATTCCTCCGAAAAAGCATATCTCTTCACCGTAGTTTACCTTGAGTTCCTTAGGATCCGAACCAGCCACATTCGGCTGAACAGGATTGTAAACATCCACTCCTATTTCAATAAAATCATCAATTAGCGGAGCAACGGCTCCATCTGAATGCATTATAATAATAAGATCTGGATTTTCCCTCCGGAGCCGCTCTATCATTCTTTTGTGACGGGGTTTAAACAGCGATCTCCAGTCTTCAGGCGAAATAAGTGTTGACGTCTGACTCCCCAGATCTTCCCCAAACCAAATAGCGTCGGCGCCTGCCTTTACAAGCTGGAGCGCCAGCCCGGTGCTCCATTCCTCAACTCTGGCATTTAAAAGGTCGATCCATGGTTCATCGCACATCATTCCTACCATATATTTCTCCAGCCCGGTAAGATGCCATGCCATCTCGAAAAGTGAGATCTCTGCGTCGCCGATCACAAAATATTCTTTCCCATACCTGTCAATATCCCTTTTTGCTTTATCAAAACGACCCTCTGCATAAGGATCCGGGAAGAGGTAATTTTCAATATCCCCGGGTGTAGCTGCATTTTCAAGAGGACACTTAACCACTTCCACATATAGCGGGGTAGGCTTCATGTGCATGCCAAATTCATTCCTGGTAATTGTACCGCTTACAGGTTCCGGAACATATCCCGATGGTACCGTTCCACCCACAACGACCACATCACTTCCCATTTTAGTCCTTAATTCATTGGCAGAAATCCTGTAGGTCAGGTCTTCATAGTATGACAGGGAATAATCGGGTTCGATACCCAGTCTCTTTCCAAATGCTTCAATATGCTGCCGGCACAAATCAAACTGGACCGGAACCCTGTCGGGGTAACCTTCCATCTTCTTAAAAGCTTTGAATACCCTCTCTTTTGAATTCATAAATCGTCAGGTTTATTAATTTTCGTAATACTGTTTGAATGAGCTTGATTAATTTTCAATCTGAATGGTGTTCCTGTAAGTTTAAAATTATACATAAATTTAGGTTATATTTTCTGTCGGTTTTAGCTAAAAATGCAGTAATTATAATGATGATATATAATACTTAAATAAATGATATATATTATACATAAAGATGATATAAGATAATCAATAAGATGATATAAGATAATTAAAAAGATGATATATGTTATTTAAACTAATACTTCTGACAATATTCGGCATATCAATGGCTCACCTTGAGGGTGTCGTGGTAGTTTACCTACGGAAAGCGCTTGGTATGCTTGATTCCGAATCGAACAGAGAGTCGTTGGGAAAGATCACTCCCGTTTATCTGAAAATTGAGATGTCGCGTGAAGCGGCAACAATAGTAATGCTGGTTGTCATTGCTTATCTTACCGGTGGCTCCTGGCTTGAAAAGGGGATCAGTTTCCTCTGGACATTTGCATTCTGGGATCTTTTCTATTATATCTCACTGTATATACTTATCAAATGGCCGCCTACATTAAAAACAATTGATGTACTCTTTCTGATCCCGAAGCCGTGGATTGCCCCTGTCTGGTTCCCGATCGGAGTCTCGTCGCTCACGATAGCAGTAATAGCTGTATTGTATCTGCTTAAAATATTATAATACCTCAACCCCTCTCCCGGGAGAGAGGGGCCTTAAAACCGATCAGAATTAACCTGCCCTGATCTCACGTGAGCAATTCTTTATATGCATCCTGAAACAGAACAACTCAATTGGAGTGGATGTAAGTTTTAAATTTTATTTTAAAAATAGTCTTTAAAAGCTATAATTTTAGGCCTGCTAAGAATTCAAATATCATTTTGGCTGGTAAATCAAATAATACTTCACCGATCAGTATAATATTCCGGTCGCTGCGATACAGAAATTACCGCCTGTTTTTCAGCGGACAGAGCCTTTCTCTTATCGGGACCTGGATGCAGCGTATAGCAATGCCCTGGGTTGTCTATCATTTGACAGGATCGGTCTTTCTGCTGGGACTTGTCAGCTTTGCCGGGCAGATACCAACATTTCTGCTTGCCCCTCTTGCCGGTGCTGTGACTGACAAGTTCAGTAAATACAGAGTTCTCCTGATAACTCAGATTGCTTCTCTGGTACAATCTCTTATCCTTGCAGTGCTTGCACTGGCAGGAGTAATGGAGATATGGCATCTGGTTATATTGAGCATTGCTCTTGGCTGTATAAATGCTTTTGATATTCCATCGCGGCACTCATTCGTTATTGAAATGGTGGAAAAGAAGGAAGATCTGGGAAATGCCATTGCCCTGAACTCCCTTATGTTCAACGGTGCCAGGATTATCGGGCCATCAATTGCAGGAATTATGCTTGCCTCTGCGGGCGAGGGAATTTGTTTTCTTATTAATGCAATCAGTTATTTGTTTATTATAGCTTCATTATGCATGATGCGGATACCTGTCAGGGAACCGGCCAAAAAATCGGATATAATAAAAGAGATGAAAGAAGGTTTGGATTATACTTTCGGGTTTGCTCCCATAAAGCATCTTCTTATACTTCTTGCTGTGGTAAGTCTCCTTGGATCTTCCTACCAGGTGTTGATGCCGGTATTTGCAAAGGAGATTCTGAATGGCACTTCAAGCACTTACGGTTTTCTGATGGGAGCGGCGGGAATAGGAGCAATGCTTGGGGCACTTTTCCTGGCATCACGCAGCTCGGTAATAAAACTTGGGAGGATAATCCCTGTTTCATCAGCGTTGTTTGGTGCAGGGCTGATTGCCCTTTCATTTTCAAAAAATTTCAATATTTCAGTTTTACTTATGGTTTTTACAGGACTTGGCCTGATGATTCAATCAGCCGCAAGCAACACCGTCCTGCAGACAATCACCGATGATGACAAACGGGGGAGGGTAATGAGTTTTTATTCTATGGCAGTAATGGGGACCGCCCCTTTTGGTAGCCTGCTTGCAGGCAGCCTCGCTAAATTGCTTGGAACCCCGGCTGCAATTATGATAGGTGGATTAAGCTGTGTTGCGGGAGCTGTATTTTTCTACCGTAAGCTTCCCGGACTGAAAAAAATCGTCCGTCCGGTCTACATAAAGATGGGATTGATCCCTGAAGTTGTTTCAGGAATTCAAAATGCTTCCGAGCCAAACCCCTAGACAACACCAATATACCGTTTCAGAACAATCCGGAAAGGATTGATATCCTGACTTAATCCGGGACGCAACAATATCGTGTTTACCACGTTTAGATTAATGAGAAAATGACTTCTGAAAGTCTTGGTTAAAAAAAATTTTAAAAAACTACTTAAATGAGATATGTAAAATTTTTTATATACCTGGTGATACTTGGTGTATTTTCAGGTTGCAGTAAAGAGGATGGGCCTGTTCTTTCCGGCGATGAATTTATTATAGCCGACCACACTTCAATAAAGCTGACTTCAATTCCTTCGGACCGTATATCTTCAGCC
The DNA here is from genome assembly GCA_964411285.1 of uncultured Rikenellaceae bacterium. Classification (GTDB taxonomy): domain Bacteria; phylum Bacteroidota; class Bacteroidia; order Bacteroidales; family VadinHA17; genus LD21. Next base: position 781 of record CAYPKL010000199.1, on the reverse strand, counting down.
AAACAGAACCTGCACATAGCATACAGCCATACTTCTCATGGCAGTCAGATTACAGAGGGAATGTCGGGACTGGTCTCTTTTAAAGGAGCCTCTTTTTCGTGGAATGAGGACGGGTCGGGGGATGCCCTCCACCTCGATGACTATGCAATGGAGGGTGATCTGGGCAATCCTGACAGGACTTCATGGGCAGGAAGTACAAGAACCTATCTGGCAGCCAATCCCGGTGTGAACGTCGTGATGTGGTCGTGGTGCGGGCAGGTCTCGTCAGCTTCTGAGTCTGATATTAATACATATCTTAATCTGATGGATGGACTGGAAAAGGACTTTATCGATGTAAAATTCGTTTATATGACAGGCCATCTTGACGGAAGCGGGTTAACAGGGAATCTTCATATCAGAAATGAACAGATCCGCAGTTTCTGCAGGAATAATAAGAAAATCCTTTATGATTTTGAAGATATTGAGTCATATAATCCCGACGGGGTATACTTTGGTGCAAAAAAGCCAAATGATGCATGTGGTTATGATACTGACGGAGATGGTTCTCCCGACGGTAACTGGGCTGTTGAATGGCAAAGCATACATCCAATGGGGTCAGATTGGTATAATTGCAACGCTGCACATTCACAACCTGTTAATGCGAATATGAAAGCTTATGCGGCATGGTGGTTATGGGCAAGAATAGCGGGTTGGGATGGGAAGTGATCTAAATCCTGTTTTCATTTCTAAATATACTGTTTAACCGCCAGGTTAAAAGGAGTTGATTTATTCCGGATCTTTT